>JALZWJ010000205.1 GCA_023300065.1 Akkermansiaceae bacterium | reverse complement strand
GAAAAAGTTGTAAATTTTCTTGGAATGCGGCGAGGGCCGTTTTCTTCCTTTGAGCTCCGTCATCTAGGTCGGAAGAGGAGCCTCGGCCAATCGAGTTGAGGTCTTTGATGAGATCTACGGCTCGATCGAGTTGTTGAGACTCTGCTCGTTCGAGGCGGCGGGCGAGGGCGTCTAAGGATTTACGAATTTCCTTGTAGGAGTCTTTTAGCAACCGATCTGAGTCTTGTTCGTCCGAGTATTTGAAAGTGGAAATTTTTTGGAGCCGTCGATCTAGCTCTTGGGCGAACATGAAGCGGGTAAAGTAAGCGGGCCGCCGGATGGACTGGGTGGCGAGCATGTGGGTGGAGATATGGTGGGGGGAGGAGTCACGGACCTTGATGAGGCGGTTTTCGACGGCAGAGAGGCTGAGGAAGGTGTTGAGGTTTGTGGCGAGATTTGCCTTTTCGCAGACTTCTTGATAGCCGACGATCGCAGAGGCGAGGTCGGGGCTGGGATTGCCGTCATCATAGAACAGTTCGCGGGCGGCTTGAAAGGAGGGGGCCTCAATGACTTCATATTTGGTGAAGAATTCGACTTTTTCGAGGACGAGGAGCCCCGTCATTTCTTCGGTGAGACCGCTCCCGACAATGATACGGGAGCCACGGGGGATGCGGAGTTTTTCGAGTTCTAAGAGGAGGTCCCAGGTTTTGGCTGGTTTTCTGAGGAAGCCATCTGGCTGGAGATCTGCGAAGAGGATGGTGTTTTTGCGGAGGGTGCGCCCTGAGATGGCAGCATCGAGCATCATGGCGAGGGGCGCGATGATGTTTTTCTGGTT
Source organism: Akkermansiaceae bacterium (assembly GCA_023300065.1). Taxonomy (GTDB): domain Bacteria; phylum Verrucomicrobiota; class Verrucomicrobiia; order Verrucomicrobiales; family Akkermansiaceae; genus SW10. Next base: position 22,097 of record JALZWJ010000205.1, on the reverse strand, counting down.
TGCCGAGTGGTAGTGGCGGTCATCGGTGTTGATGTTGAGGGTCCCTTCTGAGGGGAGGGGCTGGTCGATTGATTTGAAAAATTCCTTGAGCGTGTTGTGGATTTTGTCGGTGGGAAATCCAGGGTCTGGTTTGATGTTTAGGGTTCTTTGTTGATTGGGTCGGGTGATGACGAGGCTTGTTTTGATGAGGCCAAGCATTTTTAGGGGAGCTTCTTTTTTATCTTTTGTGATCATGGGCACCTCGGTGAGGAGGGCTGTGACTGCGTATGCGGGTTTTTTGATGGCAGGCGGTGCCGGTGCGGGCGCCGTTTTCTTGGGCTGCTCTTTTATGAGTTTTTTTTCAGGGACATTGAAGGCGGCTACCTTGGAAACGACTCCCTGCCAGCGGTTCTGGGCACCTTTGTGAGTGCGGAGTTTTAGCGCCGGTTCGTTTTCCGCGATGGGTTGGAGGATATCGAGGAGGAGTTGACCGAGGTGGTGGCCCTCGGTATTTGCGGGGAGTTTGGCAAGCCAGTTCGCGGAGGTGAGGACCTCACGCTTGGCTGATTCTACTTTCTCCTCGTCGGGCTTGGCGCGTTTGTCGTTATTGGAGAAGGCTTCTAGGATGGCGAGGGCGCGGGGCTGGGCGGGGGAGAGGCGTTGACTGAGGGTTACGGTCTGCACTCGGTTACGGAAGAGGCTGGCCGAGGTAGGGCGCGGGCCATCGGCTAAAAGAGCGAGGTGATCGGCGAGCTCGCGAATCGCGTCGACATCGAGTGGCAGGAGATCCCGGCGAACCAAGGGCTGGGAATCATTGGCTGGGACGTAGTGAGTGGCACCGTTGGTTACGATGACTAATGCAATGAGGAAAGTGGCCAAGAGCGCATGCACGATGGAGATACGTTAGCAAACCCTTCGTTTCTTGCAAAGTTCTCTATGGAGGGAGTTGCTCAATTCTCAGGGAAGAGAAAAGAGGACTAATACCACTCCGAGTTCCAAAAGAGCAGAATGTGATATTGGGGTGATTTTTGAGCGAGCGCTTCGCGATGGAAAGAGAGCCGGGCGCTTTCTTGAGATGGCGGCGTTCTGCTCTTTTGAAATTCTACTTGGTAGAACTAGGATGCCGAGAAATGAAACAAAGAAGGCTGTTCTCTTGTTGATTCCGGTCTTTCTTTCCGGACGATTTTGAAAGGAAGCCTAAGGGAGGGTGACTCGAACTCTGACGATATTTTCGAGGTCTTCGATTTCAATGTCGTCTTCGGGCGGAGAAAATTGTGAGAAGCTACTTAATGTAGCAGATGACAAGAGGGTGAAGGGAGCCACCACAGCAGTTTTACTACGCTGAAAAACGAGTTGAAAATTTTCACCGTCTGATGACCTGACAATGGTCGGTGCGGTATTAACCGGATCGGCAACGATGGGATTCGTCCCGTAAGCGTATTCCGAAAAGTTGTCGATGGAGTCACCATCTGGGTCTGCATTAATTCCTCGTAATGGAGCTGGAATGTTCTGCTCAATTGCCCAAACATTGAACGCATTGAGTGAGTTTCCCGATAGATTTTCAGAAATGGAGAGTCGATAAAGTGACCCAACGGATTGAGTGTTGCCGCCTGATTGAACAATATCTGCCGGCTCTAGAGGGACATCTCCTGTTATGAGGTCTTCAGGAGTGACACTGTTAATGGCATTGATGATCGTATTGTTTTCGGTAGTCGAGTTGATGACACCCGGCTGTAAGTTAGCAAGGACCTCACCTGTTGAGCCGTTAATCACGATGCAGCGTCTTTGATTACTTGTTGTTACGGGATTTCCAGAGACGGAAGATGCTTGATTGCAAGTACGGAAGTAGTTGAAACCAAATACTGGTCGTGTTGATCGATCAGAACCATCTGCGTTTGATTCGCAATCAAGGCCAATGAATTGGAAAGATGAGTTGATCCCCCCCGTGGCAGCAGCCGAACGGTCAATGAGCGGTGGATCAAAGAAGCTATTCAAAGCATTATTAATGAGAATGGTGGTCACAGGGACGCCATGGGCGTTTTCATTATTAGACCTCCCCTCACCATTCAAGGCATCACCTTGATTTTGGAAACGCGTAACTACTGCTGGCGCACTACTTCCTCCGTTCACAACCTGTGAAACAGCTCCTTGGCAGATTGGTCACCATGAGGCGTGATACATCACGAGCAGTATCTGGTCTGAAAATTCTTCATCTCGGAAATTTGTGACGCGGAGGTTTTGTAACCGTTGGTTGGTATTATTTGGTTCTCCTACCGAGAAGGTGATTTCAGGAAGAACGGTGGATCCTAGAGGAAGAGGTTGATTGTCTTCGGCTGAGTTACTGACTTGAGTTGTCAGAAAAATGAGAAGAGAAGAGATGGTTTTGTTCATTTTGCGTGTGGTGTGAATTAAAAGTCGTAACTAAAGGCGAGCCGTGCAGCTACGAAATCGCGGTCACGATAGAGATTGGCAAAGACCAAATTTGCGTTATTTTGCACCGGGTCAAAATCAGTGATATAGAGTGCGACCGATGCTCTTGTAGAAAGTTTTCCTCGGCGCCAGAGGACCCCAACTGAAGCTTCCGTATTTTCTGTGCCAGGGGCTGCGGTGTTAAAGTTCGTGTTGCTGATTTCCCCAGTATCTTCATAGTAACGGAAGCCGAAATCAAATTGGAGGTCTTTGTTCCATTCGTAAACCATGGTGATGCCTCCGTAATAGGCTTCAAAGGTCGGTTCTTCATAGGCCGCTCCTGCTTCGAGGCGCATGGTCCAGTTTTTGCCCAAGTAGTAGGCGAGTTCGGATTGAAGTTGGAAGCGAGATCTACGATTTTCGACTTCGGTGAAATTGAATGTTTGCTGAACTCGGAGGCGTGAGTTTAGGGCCTCGGTCCACTGCAGACTCGCAGTGAATGTATTAATTCCTTCTTCTCCCACCAAAACATCTGGCTGGGAGAGAGGGTTGATCACGGTATCAGGATCAATGCCGACGCCGGCGACAATCAGAGCGTTAGAGAAACCTGCAGTCGCTAATAAGCTACCGCGGTTTGGCGCATAATCCCACTGCAAGCTTGTCGAAACAGAGTAAGATTGAGGGTTGGCATCTCCAAAAGAAGAAAAGCCCTGAAAGCTTTGCTGATAGAATTCGTCAATCCAGATTGAGCGATGGTCAGAAAAACCCTTGGAGTATGAAGCGGTTAAGCCGCCGATGAGATTGGGACGCAAAGTTTTTTCTAGTCCCAAAGAATAGGCGTCAGTCGTGTGTCTGCGATTATTGTCACTCGTAAATGTTCCGGGAGCTGGAGAATAGTCGATATCATGGTCTGTCCTACCATAGCTCCCAGTGAGAGTGAGGCCAGGTGAAGAGGTGGGAACTCTGAACTGAAATGAGCTGTTGATGATCTTGATGTCACTGCTGAACAGTCCGTCAGATTGCAGATCATACTGAGCACCACCTGTTGAGAGGGATTTAAGTATTGTTTGCCCCATCAGAGGAGGAGCAAGCATGAGCGGAAGAGTGAAAAAGAGAGATTTGTGAAGAGTCATTTCGAAAAAGAGCTAGAATTTTAAAGTAAGAACCAACTGGTTCTTAGTGTGAACATGCCGCTCATCCACCGCCCGATGATTGAGTCGAGCTCGCTCGTCCTTTTTCGAATTGACTGACCAAACCACATTCCCCCAGTTCTGCGCCCTCATGATTAAAGTTGAGGGCAGCCCTGGTTAGCCGATTTTCATCGAGCGATGCTGAAGATTGATGTTCGGTAGAGCATGATGCTGCCAACGCAAATGGGCTTGCTACGACAAGTATTTTCAAGAAGTGGAATTTCATATTTTTGTTAAGATGTTTGAGCTGCTCCATATATTCCCAAAAATGCAAAATAATCTTAACCAGATTCGGGTTCATCAAATAAATCAGGCTTCCCTGCCGTTTTTTGGAAGAAGCCGCAGATTTTCTGTCCGATAGAAAACGGAATCTCTGTGGTGCGTTTTTAGGGAAAATAGCCATGATGTAAAGTGGCGGTATGAGTTTGACCCAGATCAACTCTGCACTAAGATTCCGATTATGGCAGACGCGATTACTGATGCGAAGGAAGCTCTTTCGAGCATGCTTGAAAAGCTTGGATTCGAATTTGAAGTGGAAATCACCGGCGAGGCTGGTCATGAGACTTTGAATATCGTTTCAGAAGATTCATCTCTCTTGATTGGAAAAAATGGGGACCGTCTGGATGATTTCCAATACTTAGTGAACCGAATCACTCGTGGGGCGCATCCTGATGCACCTCGCTACCGGGTTGATTGCGATGGTTACCGCGCTGAGCAGGAGAAGAGAGTGGCAGAAAAGGCCGTGAGACTTGCTGAGAAGGTCCGTGAAACCGGAACTGAACTCTGGATGAACCCCATGAATTCCTACCACCGACGCCTCGTGCACAATGCGCTTGTGGATGATGCTGAGGTTGAGACCGTTTCAGAGGACAGCAGTTCTCGGAATAAGAAAATCCTCATCCGCCTGAAGTAGTCCACTCATGGAGACCCATCGGCTCGTTCTGCCGGAGGACCTGAATCAATACGGGTTTCTCTTTGGTGGCAGGCTCCTTAGTTGGGTTGATGAAGCCTCGTGGATTGCCGCGAGCCTTGATTTCCCAGAGTGCCGGTTCGTCACGATTGCGATGGATCAGGTGATTTTCCGCCACAGTGTAGGGGAGGGAACAATCTTATCCATTCATTCTCAAAAATCCAGCGTTGGTAAAACCTCCATCACCTACGAGGTCCTCGTTTATAGAGGGCATGCGGGGGCTGGGCCGCCTATCTTTAGCACTCACGTAACTTTCGTGAATCTTGATGAGGCTGGGGTAAAAGTCCCGCTCCCCGTTTCCTAAAAAAAATCATGTTTGAAGTAAGAGAAAAGCCCGAGATGGTCGAGAAGGCCATGTTGGTAGGATTTTGTTTCGATAAGTCAGATGAGCCGGAGACGCAGCTTCTCCTCGCGGAGCTTGAGGAACTGGTGGATACGCTAGGCATCGAGGTGGTAGGAATGGAGCTGGTGCGGGTGCGTGATCCTCACCGTGGGTTCATTTGTGGCACCGGAAAGGCGGATGAATTGGTCCAGCTGGCGCGCGACCGTGGGTGTGACTGCATCGTGATTGATAATGATGTTTCCCCCATGCAGCAGCGGAATTGGGAGGAGCTGGCGGACATGACGATCATTGACCGTGAGGAGGTTATCTTGGATATCTTTGCAAAGCGGGCCCGCACTCGTGAGGCCAGCTTGCAGGTCTCATTGGCCAGGATGCAATATGCGCTTCCGCGTCTTGCCCGAATGTGGGGCCACCTCGACCGCGAGGGCGGTGGCGGAGGATCCGGCGGAGGCGGTGCTTCCCGTGGAATGGGTGAGCAGCAGATTGAGGTGGATCGCCGTCTTGCTCGGAATCGTATCAGCAAGCTGAAGGCTGAACTGGATGACGTCCGCAGACAGCGCGCGACTCAGCGGAAGGAGCGGCAGAGTAATAACGTGCCGACCGCTGCGATCGTGGGTTATACCAATGCGGGGAAATCAACTCTCCTTAATAAGCTGGCTGGGTCCGATATCATGGAGGCGGATATGCTGTTCGCGACCTTGGACCCTACGACACGCCGTATCGAGTTAGAGGACGGGCAAGATCTGCTTTTGAGCGATACGGTGGGCTTTGTTCGTAATCTTCCACACCGCTTGATCGAGGCCTTTAAGGCGACTCTGGAGGAGGCGACTCTTGCTGATTTTTTGATTCATGTTCTGGATGCTTCTTCGGATGAAGTCGAGGAACATTACAATACGACTCGTAAGGTTTTGGGCGAATTGGGTGCTGACGATAAGAAGGCTCTCATCGTTCTGAATAAGATCGATAAAGTCGAAAATCCTGCCGTCTTGACGGGGCTGCGCGCGGATTTCCCCGGTGCTTATGAGACTTCTGCAGTGACGGGGACTGGATTAGATGCACTGACTGCGCGCTTTACGGATCTCCTCGCGGACCGGGTGAAGAAGTTGACCTACCGGGTCCCTCAATCGCGTGGCGATATCTCTGGGCTTCTGCATCGTGAAGGAAAGGTGATGGAGACGGAATATGACGGGAACGATATTATCCTCACTGTGATTGTTCCTCAGGATATTGAGGGGCAGCTTGCGGAGTTTCTGCAGGAGTAGAATTTTCGAATTCCTGCTGATCGAGCTAAGAAAATTTGATTGTTCTTAGCGGGCAGTGGTAGAGGGTTGGCGGCAGTTATGAAAAAATTTCTTCTAATCGCTTCCATCGCCTTTAGTGCCATTACTCTGAGTGCGTTGTCACAAGAGAAAGGCTTTACCCGTATTTTTGATGGAAAGTCCCTGAATGGGTGGAAATCCGCTCGCAGCACGGGTGAAGGTGATTGGGGACCGTATCGGATCAACGAGGAGGAAAAAGCAATCCACGTTTATAAAGGTGAGGAGGCCGGATCCACGCAGACGACGGATTGTCTCTATACGGAGAAGGAATATAGCAGCTTTATTTTACGTCTGGAATACAAGTGGCTGGAGGATCGTTTTGCCCCGCGTGAAGATCATGATCGGGATGCTGGTCTCCTCTTTCATGTTCATGGTGACCTCACGAAGGTGTGGCCTTACTGCATGGAGATGCAGATTGGCGAGACTCCTGGAACGCGATTTGGCAAACAGCGCTACCACACCGGTGATCTCTTTGTCCTTGGTGGGCATTTGCGCTGTAAGACGCTCCGGAAGGGCAACCGCTACGACCCAAAAGGTGAGGTGGTGAATGGGCGCAGCGTTGGCACCGCCCTAGGAGTGGAGAAGCCAAAGGGCGAGTGGAACCTGATGGAAATCGAGGTTCACGGAGCCAAAAAAGCGATCTTTAAGCTCAATGGCGAAGTCGTGCTAAAGCTCACTGATATGGAGATGAAGGTCGGGGATGAGTGGCTCCCGCTTGCGAAAGGCCGCATCGCTTTGCAGGCCGAGTGGGCTGAGCTGCTCTATCGCAATATCGAGATCAAGGAGCTGGCTGAAGATGCCAAGCCTGAGACGGCGAAGTAAGAATCAGGGCTTTTTGTATTTCCAAGTGCCCCAGCTCAAGACCTCGACCTTTACCTTGGTGATGCCGCGCGAGTAGAAGCCGAGGCGCTTCGCACTACCGATGGTGACGTCGATAATGCGGCCCTTCACGTAGGGTCCACGGTCGGTGATACGGAGGATCTCTGACTTCCCATTAAAGAGGGAGGTGACGCGGACGCGGGTGCCGAAGGGGAGGGTCTTGTGGGCGGCGGTGTAGGCATCGTTGGAAAGGAGGCGCCCGCTGGCGGTCGTGCGGCCATGGTTTGTTTTAATGCTGTACCACGAGGCGAGTCCGTGGTAGGTTTTTAGCGCAGAGGACTCCGGCTCAGTCACCTTTTTGACTACCGGCGGAGTCACTTTGACGGGTTCCGTTTTGACCAAGGTCTGCACGGAGATGGTCTTGTTTTGGACTGGGGTGTGGTCGCTACAAGAAATGAGGGCGATGGGTAGAGCTAGAAGGTTGATGAGGCCTAGAAGTGGGCGAGTTGTCATGTGTTCTAAAATCCTACTCTCCCCTCGGGTGTGATTGAAAGAGCTTTTGTCGGCATCGACATGAGCAGGGGGATTTGTTAATCATTCTCGGTTCATGAAAAAATCTCTCCCCCTTTTCTTCTCTTTGTTTTTCGCGGTTTTAAGCGGGTCACTCCTCTTTGCTTTCACCGTCCCTGGTCCTGCCGAGCGTAAGAAGGCGGTGGGTAGCTTGCTCCATCTTACTCCTGAGTTGAAGGCGGCCTTTGAGGCGAACGATGACTTCCAACCGCTGCCAAAGCCGGGGTCTTTTGATTGGCTGTCCTCACATCCAGAGACCGGGCAAACTTACACTCAGTTTTTACAAAGCAGCCCGAATCGTCCCGGTGCAGGAGGGCGAAAGTTCATCTACCTACAGCCGATCGGTGAGTTCCCGGACGATGCTCCGCAGATGGCGACTCTTCAAAAATACATGGAGGCTTACTTCCACCCGATGGAAGTAAAGGTGGCCCCGGCGTGGAATGTGGAGGATCTGGCATCGGTCAGCTCCCGGGGAGATCAGCTGAATTGCACGGATCTGCTCGATGTCTTGCAAGCCCGGCTCCCGCGAGATGCTTACGTGGTGATGGGGGTGACGATGCAGGATCTTTACCCCGGTTCTGAGTGGAACTTCGTCTTCGGGATGGCGCGGATTAAGAAGCACTGTGGGGTCTTCAGCTTCGCGCGATACGGAATCAAAGAAGACAAAAAGCGTGCCCTTCTCCGTGCGCTCAAGGTGATCTCACACGAGACGGGGCACGCCTTCGGGATCCGGCACTGCACTCATTTCCACTGCCTCATGAACGGGTCGAATAGCCTTGGCGAAACCGACCGTGCGCCGCTCCATTTCTGCCCTGCTTGTCTGCGCAAGATCCACTGGGGACTGCGCTTTGCGCCAGCGGAGCGGTATCAAAAACTGGCTGGTTTTTTAAAGGCGAACGATTTTGAGAAAGAAAGCGAGTGGTTTGTGAAGCGGGCGGAGAAGACGAAATAGGGAGCATTGGTCGAGCCGATGAATCGGTTTCTTTAATCGATTGTTAAAGTGAGGGGGAGTAGCTCATGATGGATCTTGATGCCGCGCGACTTTCAACCGTTTACGATTTCACATAATCTGGTGATGTTCCTCACGCTGCTCACGGCGGTGGCCCTGGTGAGATACGCCCGTAGTGGGCCGAGCGAACGGGCGCTGAAGCGAATACGCTATACGATGGGGGCGTTACTGATACTCGCAGTGGCACTGGATCCTGTGACTACGCTTTGGCGATATGGGGTGGGGGATTATGGGTGGGAACTGGTGCTGAATACGGCACTCCCGTTTTACCTTTGTGATGTGGTTTCGATCTTCTTGGCACTGGCATTGTTCAAGAAAAATCAACGCCTTACCGAGATCGGCTATCTCTGGGGGCTGGCGGGAACGATGCAGGGCCTCATCATGCCTACGCTATGGTTTGATTGGCGGGAGGTGGAGTTCTACGTCTTCTTTCTAGAGCACGGTGGCGCGCCAGTGGCGGCGGTATTTCTCGTTTGGGGGCTGGGGATTGTGCCTCAGAAAGGGGCCTTCCTCCGGGCTGTTTATTGGAGCTTAGGTTACCTCGGGATTGTCATGTTGGTGAACTTGGTCATCGGTGAGAACTACGGTTTCTTAAATAGGAAACCAAATGTCGCGACGTTCTTCGACTATATGGGGCCTTGGCCGTTCTACCTGATTACCCTGTTCGGGATCGCGTGTGCTCTCTACGCCGTTCTCCTCGCGATTGCGCCGAAGGGAACGCGGGACTGAATCCTGGGCGTGGGAGCAGGGCCGCTGATTTTCAGTTCAAAGAAAAAGCGCGTGAGGCCGGTGCCGCACGCGCTTTTGTTTGAGTGGTTCCTGAGAGGGAAGCTTACTTCTTCTCTTCAGCAGCAGGCTCAGCTTTTTTCATGGCTGCTTCCTTGAGCTGGGGGAGGCGAGTTTCCTTGAAACTGGTCATTTGCTTGCCGGTTCTGGACTCAGGATCAACGGCGATGACTTCGTCGACAACTTTCTCAAGGCCAGCGAAATCCTTCTGTTGGAAGAGGATGTTGAGCTTGATCATAAGTGTCTCCTGCTTCTTTTCTCCCTCTGGCTTGTTCTCTGCTACGAATTCATCAACGAGTGTGAGGGCCTTTGCAGAATCACCAGATTTCATGGCTGCTTGAAGGTTCTTTTCGAGTCCCATCATGGCTTCTTTCTGAGCCTGATCAGCTTTGAGGCCGGTCTCATCAGTAGGGTCATTTGCGACGATTGTCTCAATTGTGGAGGCGTAGAGGCCGTGGTAGGCCTCAGGGACTGCTTGCAGTCCAGCATAGAGAGCCTTCGCTTTTTCGGCGCCTTCTTTGCCTTCGGCTGCGGCGAATTGCTCGTCGCGAGTCGCTTTGCTCTCTTGAAGTTTCGCGAGGTGTGCGACGTAGGCTTCAGGACCTCCTTTTTGGTAACCGGTCTTGGCGTATGGGCGGCCTTCGGCATCGGCGATCAGGATGGTGGGGTATCCCTGAACTTGATAAGTCTCCTTGAGGAGCTCGTTCTGAGCGATGGTCTCCTCAGAGAGCTTTGATTTGTCACGTGGGTAGTCGAGCTCTACGAGGATGTAGTTATCAGCGACGCCTGTCTTAAAAGGAGCGTGTTGGAAGACTTCCTCGTTCAGCTTAATGCACCATCCGCACCAGTCAGATCCGGTGAAGTCGATGATGAGGTCTTTCTTTTCTGCGGCGGCTTTTTTCTTGGCAGCTTCGAAGTCGCTCATCCAGCCTTCCCCACCTGCGTAGGAAAATGTGGTGGAAAGGAGGGCTGTGGCCGCAATGATGGATGCAATTTTCATAATGTTGTTGGTTGGAGAACGTAGCCTGATTCCTATTCCGTGTAAAATCGATTGATTTTCTTGCACTTTTCGATGGTGTTCAATTGTATCCCTGCGATGAACCCTATCGACCACGCGCGCGCCAAGCTGAAAGAGGTTTTTGGTTTTGAGGATTTTCTAGACGGCCAGGAGGGTGTGATGGGTGAGATTCTTTCTGGCCGTGATGGCTCGGTGGTGATGCCGACCGGTGGGGGTAAGTCCCTCTGCTATCAGCTCCCTGCGCTGTGTCGGGAGGGTGTGACCTTGGTGGTGAGCCCCCTCATCGCCCTCATGAAAGATCAAGTCGATGCCCTGGAAGAGCGCGGAGTGGCGGTGACTTTGATCAATTCCACCCTCACATGGCCCGAGCAACGGGAACGGTTAGAGGGGATGAAAACGGGGGCTTATAAACTCGTCTACATCGCGCCGGAGCGCTTTCGTGCAGGATCGTTCATGGAGGCTCTTCGTGATGTGAAGATCGAGATGGTGGCGATTGATGAAGCCCACTGCCTGAGCCAATGGGGGCATGATTTCCGGCCGGACTACATGAGGCTGGGGAAGGCGCTGGACGCTCTGGGCCGCCCGCAATGCGTGGCCCTCACCGCGACTGCCACCCCCATCGTGCGGGATGACATTCGGAGTGTGCTTCAATTACGTGATCCCTTTGAAAATATCAGCGGTTTCGAGCGCCCGAACCTGAGTTTTACGATCACGGGGGTGGAGAAAGTCGCTCAGAAATACGTGCGGCTAAAGAAGGTTCTCGAAGAGCACAAAACGGGGATTGTTTACTGTGCCACCCGTAAGAAAGTGGATGAAGTCGCGGAAACGATCCACTCGTGGGGGTTGAAGTGTGTGGCTTACCACGGAGGGATGAGCGACCGGGATCGTGAAAAGGTACAGAACACTTTTATCTCGAAGAAGGCGGATATCGCGATCGCGACAAATGCCTTCGGGATGGGGATCGATCGATCAGATGTCCGCTTTGTCGTCCACTTTGAAATCCCCGGGAGTGTGGAGGCTTATTATCAGGAAGCAGGCCGTGCGGGGCGCGATGGGGAAGCGGCGTTTTGCGAGCTCCTCTTTAACTACGCGGACACCCGGACGCAGGAGTTCTTCATCGATGGGGTGAACCCCGGTGCTAAGATGATTCGGGAAGTGTATCAATTCTTCCTCAATGAGGCTGATGAGAACTACGAGGTTCATCGTACCTTAGATGACATTAAGGGCGCGATCGGAGCTAAGAATGGCATGGCGATCGGAGCGGCACTGGGCGCCCTCCTGCGTGGGCGCTGGGTCGAGCGCTTCGATATCCCCGGATCTCGGGCCAAAGGAACCCGCCTCCTGCAGCCGGAAGTGCTCACGCATGATCTTAAGCTCGATGAGGTGGCGCTGGAAGAAAAGGAACGGCGGGACCGTGAGAAGTTGGAAAAAATGGTCCAGCTTTGCTATGCCAATACCTGCCGCCAGCAGTGGATTTTAGAATACTTTGGTGAGGAAGATGCCTCGATTTGTGGAAGCTGCGATGTTTGCCGAGGTGAGGAAAATAGTGAGCGGCGCGCGCCCACCGATGAGGAAGACCTAGCGGCGCGGAAGTTCCTTAGCGGAGTGGCCCGCATGTCCCGCCGGACTGCCACGGGGTGGGAGGGGCGCTTTGGCCGGGGGCGGATTATCCAGATGTTGATCGGCAGTAAGTCGCAGGAGATTCTGCGGACTCGCCTTCATGAGTTGAAAACCTATGGCATTCTCAGGGAGCGTGGGACGGCCTATTTGAACGCCTTAGCCCGCAGCCTGAATGATGGCGGGCTCATCGTGACGCAAATGGGCGAATATCCACTCGTCACACTCACCGCGCGCGGTGAGCAGGTCATGAAAGGGAAGACGAGTTACGCCTTAGAATGGCCGGCTAAGGAGGGTGTCTCTAAAGCCTCTGACGAGGGTGTGGAGCTAAAGGATCTAGGTTTCGATGCCCGCCTTTACGACCGCTTAAAAGACGTCCGCACCCGCCTCGCAAAAGCCGAAAAAGTGCCTGCGTATGTTATTTTTTCAAATGAGACCCTAGAGCACCTTGCCCGCCTCCGCCCCACCACGATGGATGCCGGACTCCTTGTAAAGGGAGTTGGGGAGGCGAAGGCGGAGAAGTATTTGGAGCCATTCTTAAAGGTCATCCGCCAAATTGATCAGGGCGAGTAGCGCGGCCCTTGGGCAGAACTTCCAAGTGTGGTTGAGGTAGACGCCTTCGAGATCTAGCGCGGCGGCTTTGGTCAGGCTGCGTTGAGCCATCGCGTGATCATCATTAAAAATCCGTGGAGGCATGGAGGGCCTGCCGAAGTGGTTCGTGAAAAGGTCGCCGGCGAGGAGGAGCTTTTCCTCCGGAAGCAGGAAACCGCAGTGCCCATCGGTATGGCCGGGGAGGGCGATGACTTTCAGCCCCTTGATCTGATCTCCGTCATTAAACCAACGGTCGACCTTTGGCACACGATAGGGGAGGAGGATGCTGCCGATTTTTTCAAGCCCCCCGCATACGCGGCTCCATCCACGGTAGCGGTGGCGGCCTTCTAGGTGAGCTCTATCACGTAGCGGGGCCAGAACCTCGCAGTCTGTTAGCCCCTGGAGCTTTGCTACGTTCAGCGTGTGATCGAGGTGGCCATGGCTGAGGATGATGCTTCGGACATTGCTGAGGTCCTTTCCTATTTCTTTGAGCCCTTTTTTGATCCGCCGGATGCCGCCGATCATCCCCCCATCAATCAGGTGAATATCGTCTCCATCTACGATGAAGTGGTGCTGAACCAAGAGGCCGCGAAGCTGGACGACTTTCCGCATAAAATGACCCTGCCTTTCTTTTTACGAAAAACCAACGATGGATGCTTCCTAACCTGCGATAGGTGTGCTTCAATTTCCTCCAGCCCCTATGAGTGAAGATACTCCACAAACTCCCGATCAAAACGGAGCTCTTGATTTATCCAGTTTGAATTTCGGCCCTGCATGGGCTCGTGATCCAGCGGAATCCAAAAGCCTAAAGAAATTTAAAGACCGCGGTGACCGCGACGATAAGCGAGGCGGCGGAAAGCGCTTCGATGATCGCCGTGGTGGTGGCGGAGGCGGCCGTGGTGGCCGTGGTGGTCCCCGACGCGATAATCGCGATAGTCGGGACAACCGCGGAGGCGGTGGTGGTGGTGGCCGTGGCGGTCGTCGCGATGATCAACGCCGCCCACAACGCCAAGAGGTAGAGCCCCCAGCGGGCGTGAACATCCGCATCATGCCAGCGGAGGAAAGCCTAGATCTGCTTGCGAAGCGGGTCACCGATTCCGGTCAGACTTTTTCAGTCTTTGATCTCGCGAAGGTTCTTTTACAAAGCCGCGATCGTTTTCGTGTCACTTTTGATTCTCCGGAAAAAGCATTTTACCGCTGTCGGGAAGATCAGTCGATCTGGCTCACTCGCGATGAAGCGCAACGCCACCTCTGGCGCGCCGATTGGCTCGGCAAATACTATGAAGAAGTGAAGGTCGAGGGTGAGGCCCCGAAGGGAAGCTTCTCTTCCGTAGCTCGCTGCGGGATTAGTAACGAGCTCCTGGGACCGCCGAACTACCACGGCTATCAGGAAAAATTGACAGCCCTGCACCGTGAGCGTTTCTCAAACATGTCGCTGGATGACTACAAGGCCAAGGTCCGCATGGAACACGGCGAAGAAGCGGTGACCGCATGGCTGGAGAGCATGAAGACTGTTTCTAAGTGGAAGGCCGCCGAGCCAAAGAGCGAGGAACCTGAAGCTACGGAAATAAAAGAAGAGTCACCAACTGAAGCGGCGTCTCCCGAGGAGGCTCCTGTCGCTGAAGTCGCGGAAGACACCGAGGTCGCCGAGGTCGCCGAAGCGACGGACGAAGCTCCTGCTGAAGAGGCCGCAACTCCTGAGGCTGAAGCCACTGAAGCCACTGAAGCACCCGCCGAAGAGGTGGTGAGTGTAGAAGCCCCGGCCCCGGCTGTAGAGATTCAACTTTTTGACGATGCCCGCGCCGTCGAGCGTCACTTTGCTGAAACTCATTTTGATCAAGCCTTCGAGGAAACGAAACGCGCTTGGGTGATGGGAGACATTCGTGGGAACTTACTTTCCCCCGGCTTGCTCACGCTCCTTAAAAATGGCGTGGCGGAAGAGAAACGTTACCCCTCTAACCTTATGCCTCTGGTTTGTCGCCAGCTTTCAGGTCGTCACGTAGCGGTCTTTAAGTGGAATAAGAAGCTCAAGGTCGGCCCATCCCGCCCGCATGCCGTCCCATCTGAGACGAAGCTTGCGGAGCGCCCACAGGCCATGATCACGTATCTTACCAAGACCTCTGGAGTTATTCTGAAAGAGTTTTGGGAAGCGGTCATGCCTGCTGAAATCAAAGATGAGCAGAAGCACGAGTGGCTCCAAGACTTCCAATGGCTCCTCGGCCAAGGTCATATCATTCTCCTCTCAGATACTTCCGTGCATCTTGCGAAAGGTCCCGATGCGGTCCCTCAAAAGAAGGCCGCAAAGAAAAAGCCTGCTTCCGAAAAGAAGCCTGCGGACTCGCCGCCAAAGGAAGAAACCCCAAAGGAGGAAGCCGAGAAAGCTCCCACTCCTGAAGCTCCCGAGGAAAAGTAAGCTTCTCCTAGCTCTTAGGTGGAGTGAGCGCGGCTCGCAAAGTATTAGCCGCTGACTCCGCCTTGCCGATGGGTGGCTCCATCACAAATCCTTCGAAGTTTTCCTCACGGGGAGTCTCCGCGGGTGCCTTCACTGGCTGCTGCGCGAGTGGGACAAAATCCGTGATCTCCTCGCGGGGCTGCGACTTACGCACGGCATTAAGGACCATGTTTTCGAGTCGGATAAATCCATCTTGAAGGGTGGATTCGGTTTGTTTGATCAGTTCCCCCTCATCCATGCGTCGTCCTTGCTCAGACCGCGCGATTGCTTCCAGCTCACCCTGTCGCTTCACCAGCTGGGATTCTGAAGTCCGCACCATAGCGAGCTCGTCTTTCAGGGTAGAACGCTCTTCCTTAAGAGCTTCAGTCATTTTAATGGCCGCTTTTTCCTGCTCTATAGTTGCCGCTCGCAGTGAGGAAAGCCGAACCGAAAAGAAGAAAGTGGTGAGGAAGATCCCTCCCAGAAATGAAATACAAACGGGGAGAAAAGCGGAGTGGGAAAAAATTTCGGACATGGGATGAGGCATTGTCTCTTGCGGTTCATCGAGAAGGTGTAATTCTCCCCTCAAGCAAGCACGACGCGAATGTGTAAGTGCAATCCGCTAAAATCAAACTCAATTAGAACATGGCCCATACACTTCCTGAACTCGGATACTCCCACGACGCCCTCGAACCTACTATCGACAAGGCAACTATGGAGATTCACCACGGTAAGCACCACAATGCTTACGTCACAAATCTTAATGCAGCCCTTGAGGGTCACCCAGAACTCGCGGGTCTTTCCCTCGTCGACCTGCAAGCCAAGATCGCAGACATCGCGCCTCTTCGTAACAATGGCGGTGGTCACTATAACCACAGCCTTTTCTGGAAAGTCATCGCCCCAGGTGGTGCTTCCGCTCCTTCCGGTGACCTCGCCGCTGCCATCGATGCCGCCTTCGGTTCTCTCGACGCAATGAAGGCAGAATTCGCCAAAGCTGGCGCGACTCGCTTCGGTTCCGGTTGGGCCTGGCTTGGGGTAAAAGCTGACGGCACAGTCGGCGTCTGCTCCACTCCGAACCAAGACAACCCGCTCATGGGCGCGGCTGCGGGCACTTGTGGCTGCACTCCTATTCTCGGGCTCGACGTCTGGGAGCACGCTTACTACCTGAACTACCAGAACCGCCGCCCTGACTACATCGGCGCATTCTGGAACATCGTGAACTGGGACGTCGTCGCTGCGAATTTCGCCGCTGCTAAGTAAGCGGGAATTCTTATCCTTTACTCAAAGCGCGAAGCTCCTGCGGGACTTCGCGCTTTTCTTTTTCAAGCGCTGCCACCATGCGTGCTGCGATCCCCGCCACGGTGTTAATTTGGTCACGGCGGGGGAGGATGTCGGTTTTATCAGTCCGGATAAACCGCACCACTTGGTAGTTCCATGAGGGCTCTTTGAACTCTTTTAAGATCTTAGCGTCGTAGCCGCCGGTGTTGTTATGAATCGCGACGGGCTCGAACTCCGACTCGATGAATTTCACGAGAGGAGCGTGGGAGAGAACTTTGGACCCAAAGTTCCGACACCCCAGTCATCCCGGAACTTCTTGGAAAAGGAGGAAGACGGGTTTTTTTGATTTTTGAGAAGCTTCAAGAGCCACCGAGAGATCCCGGGACCACTTGACCGTTCCTAGTTCTTTTGCCTGCTTGGGGTTGGCGTGACAGCTGGTGAGCATGAGGCCGATGAGGAAGAGCGTTTTCACACTCATATGAGAGCGGGCCAGCTGAAATTATTCCCGGCAAGATTCTTTACGAATTTTTCGGTGTGTGTTTACTGAGATGTATGAATCGTTCCCTCCTTCTTCTCGTAGCCTGTTTGACCTCATCGTTTGCGGAACTCCCACAAATGAGTGATAAGACGCAATGGCTCGGATACTTCGTGGGCTGGGAACACCGACCTTACGACCTCGGCATCGGGGCAGATGGAAATTCTAGCCTCTTCATCAAGGAGAAGGGAAAGCGGGTTTCCAATAAGCAAATTGAGATGCGCTACCTGATTGAAGAAGAAATCGATGGAAAGTGGGTTACGCGGAAGTTCCTCTCAGAAGATGGTCTAGCCAGTCCAAATAAGGAGGGGATCGATCCCAAAAACCCTGTTGTCCTCGTCACCACCGTCACCGGTGACACCAAGGTCGAGTGGACCCACCTGCCCTCGGGTGACTCCTTCACTTTGATCCCCAAGCTGATCGAAAAGAAGACCGAGAACAAAATCAGGGTTGGGGTCCGGTTCAATCTCCCGTCGCTCTATCGCTTTGATGAAGTTCCCAATAAGCGCGAGCTAAAAGCCAAGGTAGGAGGGGACTACGTCATCGGAATACGGCTCAAAGATAAGAAGAAAGTCCGTGCCAAATTTACCGACCTTGAAGATGACATCATGAGCGAGGAATTCTTGAAAGATGGAGCCAGTTCGGTGGAGGTGAGATCTGGCGGCATCGCAGATCGGACTTTTCTCGTTGAGAATAGCTCGCCAAAAGCGGGGCGGATTGACCTCATCACCAAGGGCCCGCTCCATAAATCTTTCAAAGTCCTATGGATGGCCAATATGGAAAAACTAGGAGAGAAAGAAACCTCCGTTACCTTTTCGGTGGAGTAAGATTCAGCACCTTTTGCAGGTGGATCGCGGTCAGCGCGCCCATCGATTCACAGGCTTCGAAGGCATGGGAGCCATACCGCTCCACCATCGCTTCGCGTAGCGAAACCACATGCTCGTAGGGCGCTAACTCCGTCCGATTCATCACCGTTAGTACCGCCTTTAGCCGGTTCCGCTCCACCTTTGCGCGCCGTGACATTTGCAGGTGCTCTTCCGCGCGGTATTGCATGATCGTTTGGTTGTTAAGGTGTTCTCTTACCAGCTCCTCCACCGGCCGATTATCCGGAAACATATGAGCGCGGTAAACCGGCATCCTTCCCTCGTAGGCTTGTTGATCAAAGTCGATCGGCCGCACCCGATACTGCACCTCCTCAAAGTCCGGCGTAATATCCACCACGTAGTTCACGGTCCGCATGTCTCCCAGAAGCCGCACAAAACACCGCTCACCAAATTTCACAAACTCCTTCGCCACTCGCACGTGGTTCAGCTCCGGGTTCGGCAAGTGATCACGGATAAAGACATCCCCCGGCACCCCCGCGATGTGTTCTTCAATCAGCGTGTTCCCATTGACCAAATAGTTAATCCGATTCGGAGACAGAATGTGTTCCAGCTCTAGCCCAAAAAGCCGTGAGGCATCCGAGTGCTTCACGTAGTAGTAATCCGAGTTCCCATTGAAAAGATTCGTAATGCGAATCCGAAAAGGACGTGAATTTCCAAATTCCCCAAAGTCGATGCGGTCCACCGAGAGGTGCTCCGCCAAGCTCAAATCACCTCCGATTTTAAGCATCGCATAAATTTTCGTCAGCTTCGGGCGCAGCTCCTCCATCACCTCGGGCGGATACATCACCTCTAGCCAGAGTGTCTCTTCACCCGCCGGATTCTCGTAGGGGATCGATCCCGTGAAACGCAGAAGATCTTCGTAAACCAGCGGCACCTCAGATAGCCGCCCGTAGTGCGCTAGGTAGTTAAGGAGGGAATCCGAGATTGGGTAAAAAACCTTCCGCCGTGAAATCATAGTCACACACTCCTAGGCATCCTCGTTTCTTTCAATCCAGAAAAGAGGATTTACCCCATCCTTTAGAAATTTTGCCCAATACCGCTTCTCTAACGGCTCAGATTTTTTCCGCCGCGCCTCCTCGCTCATCGCCAGATAGGTGTGCTGCCCCATCTCGCTGACCAAGTCGCGCTCTGTCATCCGGATCATCAGTTCTTCCCAAAAAACCGAGTTCCGAAACTCATCAAAGCACTTTTGGAAGAATGCCGTCTCCTGAAACTTCTCCGTGACCCGATTTTTTTCACGCTCCAAATCATACTCGATGATCTCACCTAACCCCGTGTTTTTCGCAGCCTCCAGCACCTTGTTTTCAATCTCCTCAAAGCGTGCAAACCCCGCGTTTCCCTCGTCGTTTGGGTTTAAATTCGCCATCTCGGTCGAGAGACTCACCATCTCCACCAACGTAGATAATTCCTTTTCTGTAAAGCGCAGATGCATCCCGCGCGGAAGAGACCACCGAACCGATCAACAAACAAGCTCGCAAATCTCTTGCGCTCTTTCCCATTTTCCGCATATGTTGCCGCCGCACGCAAGTGGTCGACGCAGGATTAGCTCAGTTGGTAGAGCGACTCGTTTACACCGAGTATGTCGGCGGTTCGAGTCCGTCATCCTGTACCACTTATTTTCCAAAAAAAGCCCTGTTTTACAGGGCTTTTTTTGTCCTAGCATTTCCCACTGTCCTCGGCGTCGAGGTGCACCGTGCTTTTTACGGCTAAGGCGGGATCAGCGAATCGCCCTCTTCTTAGAGGGGATTCACCATTGCATTAACTCCTGCGCGCTTGGCGGCCCTCATCAATCAGCTGCCAAAAGTGCTTCGACTCAGCCAGTGCCTCGTCTTCACCCAGTGGCAACTTCGAGCGGAATAAGAAATCTGAAAATGTCCCACGGTGCAGCACTCGGTGCACCACCACTTGCTCCTCGCTGGATTCAAAATAAAATCTCCAGTCCGCGGTTCTAAAGCGGTAAAGCGTCTTCCCGTCCCGCTCGATTTTTCCAAAGCGCTCGTCATCCAAGTTCTCTAGATCTTTCTCTGTGACCTTAAACTCATCGAGCAACTCAAGCTGTTCCAAAGTCCCCAACTGAGAAATCTCAGCGGCACTGATTTCATTAAAAACGATCTGTAGCACGCCGGAACTATAGCGGGAAAATCCTCTTCAATCAAACTCCGCAAAACAAAAGCGTGACGACTGTTATCCTGAACAGTAAAAAGCCAGCGTGATATCTAAGGTCTACAGTGCTGCCCTCCGTGGGGTCGAAGCCGTCGAAGTCGAAGTTGAGGTCGCCGCCCGCGAAGCCGATGGAGCCAATGCTGGCCGCATCAATATCGTCGGCCTCCCAGACGCCGCCGTCCGCGAATCCGGCGACCGCGTCACCACCGCCATCCTCGCCAGCGCCATGAACTACGTCTACGGCGTGCACACCGTAAACCTCGCCCCCGCCGACCTTCGTAAAGAAGGCCCCTCCTTCGATCTTCCCATCGCCCTCGCCATGATCGCCTGCGAAAAAGAGGAAGAACTCCCCCAAACCCGCGACCTTATGATCGTCGGCGAACTCGCCCTCGATGGCACCATCCGCCCTGTCAAAGGGGCCCTCTCCATCGCCCTCGGCGCAAAAGCCGCGGGCCGAAAACGCCTCCTCCTCCCAGCCGAAAACGCCGCCGAGGCCGCCATGGTCTCCGACCTCGAGGTCTACGGCCTCAAAACCCTCCACGATGCCTGGCAATTCATCACCGGCCAAGACTCCACCCGCGCCCCCGAACCCCGCCCAAAACTCATCCAATCAAATAACCGCGAGCACGCCGCCGACTTCGATGAGGTCAAAGGCCAACACAACGTCAAGCGCGCCCTCGAGATCGCAGCCGCCGGCGGTCACAACATCATCATGGTCGGCCCCCCAGGCACCGGCAAATCCATGCTCGCCAAACGCATGGCCACCATCATGCCAGACATGACCGAGGAGGAAGCGATCGAGACCACCCGCATCCACTCCGTCGCCGGTCTCCTCGATGCCCGCCAAGGCCTCGTCTCCGGCCGCCCCTTCCGCGCGCCCCACCACACCGTTTCAGACGTCGGCCTCCTCGGCGGCGGCACCAACCCCGGCCCCGGCGAGATCTCCCTCGCCCACAATGGCGTCCTCTTCCTTGACGAACTCCCCGAATACCGCCGCTCCACCCTAGAGGTCCTCCGCCAACCTCTCGAAGACGGCGAAGTCACCATCTCACGCGCTGCCGGAACCCTGAAATTCCAAACCCGCTTCCTCTTAGTAGCTGCCCTCAATCCCTGCCCCTGCGGCTTCTACGGCGACCCCGTCCGCCAATGTCGCTGCAACCCACGCCAGGTCGAAACCTACCGCGCCAAGATCTCCGGCCCCCTCCTCGACCGCATCGACCTCCACGTCGAGGTCCCCCTCGTCGACTACCAGCAACTCACCTCCGCCGAACAATCCGAGTCCTCCGCCACCGTCCGCCAACGCGTCATGGCCTGCCGCGATGTCCAAAAATCCCGCTTCGCCCAGCTCCCCCAAACCCGCACCAACTCCGACATGGGGCCAAAGGTCATGCGCCAACACTGCGTCGTCTCCGCCGAGTGCTCCATGCTCCTCGAGCAAGCGATGGAACAGCTCAACTTCTCCGCCCGCGCCCATGACCGTATCCTCAAAGTCGCCCGCACCATCGCCGACCTCGACGGGGCAGGGGACCTCGCCCCAGAACACGTCCTCGAGGCCATCCAATACCGTTCGCTCGACCGCAAACTCTCCTTCTCATGACCTCGCCAAAAAAGCCAAAAGATGGCCTCATCACCGGCGCTGATGGTCTCACCCGCTGCTGGTGGCCCGGCACCGATGACCAATACCTCCGCTACCACGACGACGAATGGGGCAGGGGAGTCACCGATAACACCCGCCTCTTCGAGAAAATCTGCCTCGAGGGATTCCAAGCCGGCCTCTCCTGGCTCACCATCCTCCGAAAGCGTGACAACTTCCGCGCCGCCTTCGCCAATTTCGACATCCCAACCGTCGCCAAATTCACCGAGGCAGACGTCGCCCGCCTCCTCCAAGACGCCGGCATCGTCCGCCACCGGGGCAAAATCCTCTCCACCATCAACAACGCAAACCGCGCCCTAGAACTCCTCACCGAGTTCCCAGACCTCCACACCTACTTCCTCCAATTCCAACCTCCCCCCAGAAAATCTCCCTTAACTTGGGCCGAGGCCCAAGTCCTCGCCAAAACCGAGGAATCCACCGCCCTAAGTAAGGACCTCAAAAAACGCGGCTGGTCCTTCGTCGGCCCCACCACCGCTTACGCCTTCATGCAAGCCATGGGCCTCGTCAACGACCACCTAAAAGGCTGCCACAA
>JALZWJ010000204.1 GCA_023300065.1 Akkermansiaceae bacterium | reverse complement strand
AGTGGCTTTGTTTGTCTCCACCTCGATGATTTCTTGATCCGTCGCCACGGTATCGCCAACGGAGATATCGAGTCGCACGACGCGGGCCTCTGCGATGGACTCGCCGAGCTGGGGCATGATGATAGGGACCTGGGGCATCGTTCTTTAAAAGTTCAAAAGCTCACGGAGTTTCTCCATGATAGATTCGGGAGTCGGGCGGTGAGCCGCCCATAAATTAGGGTGATACGGGATGGGCGTATCCTTGGCATTCAGCCGCATCGGCGGCGCATCGAGAAGGTGGAACCCCTCCGCAACGGTCCGCGAGACGACCTCCGCAGTCACTCCACCCCACGGGAAGGCCTCACCTAGCGCGAGCAAGCGCCCCGTCCGTGCAACCGAGGCGATCACGGTGTCCATATCAAGCGGCTTCACCGAGCGCAGGTCCACGACCTCGATCTCCCAACCTTCTTCGGCAAGGCGATCAGCAGCGCGGACGGCCTCGTGAACCATCGCACTATAAGTCACGACGGTGGCATGCTTCCCAGGCCGGGCAATACGAGCCACCCCGAGCGGCAAGGGCTCGGGATCAATCTCCTCCGTCTTTAGCCAACGGTAGAGGAATTTGTGCTCACAGAAAACGACGGGATCACCCAGCTCGACTGACTGCTTTAAAAGATGATAAGCGTCAGAGACGGTCGCGGGCGTGACCACGATGATTCCCGGATAGTGCGCGTAGAGAGTCTCCACCATCTGGCTATGAAATGGCCCTGAGCCGGGGGTGCCACCACATGGGAGTCTCACCGTGATCGGGACTTGCACCCCAGTCCGGTAATAATGCGTCCCCGCATGGTTTACGATTTGGTTAAAAGCGATGGATGAGAAATCAGCGAACTGCATTTCCACAATCGGGCGCATTCCACTGATTGATGCCCCAATCGCCATCCCCACCATCGCATCTTCACTGATGGGTGAGTCTAGGACCCGTTCCGGAAACTCCTCCTGCAAGCCCTTGGTTGCTTTAAAAGCCCCACCAAACGATCCAATATCCTGACCGTAAAGAAAGACATCATCACGCTCCCGTAGAAGCTCTAATTGAGCCCGCTGAATGGCATCGATATAAGTCACACTCATGCTTCCATTCCCTCCTCTGAAAAGGCGCGCCAATCCTCTTGATAAGGATCGGGCTTTGGTTCTTTTTGGGAAGTCGCGACGGCCTCTTGGACAAGGTCCGTGGCTTCCTGCTGCCACCCTTTCACTTCTTCCATCGTGGTGAGATCTTGCTCAACGAGTTGATGAATGCCGATCTCAAGACAATCCCGGCCGAGGGTTGACTCCCGTAGCTGAGCCGCGACGTAAGATCCATCGTCATGCTCCCCGTGTCCACAAAGCCGGAGCAGTTTACCGACCACCATCTGTGGTCCCCCACCGGAGCGCGCGGTATTGACCGCTTTCCAAACGCCCGCCAGACAGGCCGTTAAATCCGTCGCGTCCAGCTCGGTTCCCGTGACCCCATAACCGGCTGCGCGGTCGATGAGTTTCTCACAGGCAAACTGGCGCTCGCGGGGAGTCGAGTAAGCGAATTGATTATCAGCCACAAGAATGACCATCGGTAATTTTTCCACCGCGGCGAGGTTCAGCCCCTCGTGAAAAGCCCCGGTAGAGGTTGCCCCATCTCCCACACAAGTCGCGCCGACCACCCCATCCAGCTCCCCTTTCATGCGCCGTGCCATCAACATTCCTGCCACGAGTGAGACTGAGGTCCCAAGATGGCTGATCATGGCAGGGCGTCGTTGATCTGGGCGCCCACGGTGGATGTTCCCATCACGCCCTTTCATCGGTCCCAGCGCGGATCCTAAGTAGGTCCGGGTCGCCTCGATAATCGGCTCCCCAAAAGCGGTGCGCCCCGCTTGATCGCGGATTAACGGGGCGAAAATATCGAGGTCTTGATCCAAACTACACCCTAACGAGGCTGAAAACGCCTCTTGCCCTGTCCCGAGGTAAACCCCGCCGACAATCTTCCCAGCCTTGTAGAGGCTTGAAAATTTCGATTCCAAGGTCCGCGAAAGAATCATCGCCCTCAAGGTCCGCAACTTAAGATCCGAGTCTATTCCCATGGAAGCCTCAGAAGTGGAAGTGCGAAGTAATGCCATAGGATATAAGTGATCTCGCCGCCTAAATTTCTTGTTCAATCGCCTTAAGCTCTAGGAACAAGTCGTTCCAACGTTCCAGCTGAGGTTTCAAGAGCAGTTTTTGGTCCGCGATCCGACGCCTCACAATCTCGAAAAGACCGCCATATTCAACATAAAATTCACGAACTCCTTCTTTGTAGTCATCCGCGAGAGAATCGGCAAAGGAATGCCGGAGATCTTCGACCCGTTCCGTGAAATCTTGGCAGACCACATCGCGTGACTTTGTGGCATAAATCCCCGCGACTGCTAGCAGTAGAAGAGCGACGGTGACCCCGATCCACGGCCAAGGATGAAGACCTAGCCCTCCCAGCACTCCCGCAGTGATGAGGGAACAAAGCACCCCTACCATGTAACGGCGTAATACACCTCGGCGATTCTCCATCTGCATGTCGAGCCCCCCCCGAAGTTTGAGATGTGCCACCGCTTGTTTTGCCGAGCGGCCGAGGCGGCGCACAAACCGCTCACTCGTCCCAGAGAGTGATTCCGTCTCCCGATCAAAGTCGGGCGTGCGGACTTGTAAATTTTCTTTAATCCGTGGCTCCACCGTTTCCCAGTGTGTCCGGCAGTTCTGCACAAGTTCGCCTCCATCCTTTGAGGCCGTTTCCTCCACCGCTTCCTTCACTGCTTCGCTGAGGCCTTTCTCAATCTGAGTGGGGAGAGTTTCCTGTTGAAAAAGGGAGATGAAGCTTTGAAGAATCGACATCCGAGAGGCCAAAATATGAGAGGCTTGGTTTCCCTGCTTCAAGAAAACCTCCCCTAACCCCGTCAACCGCTCAGAAAGCAAAGTCGCTTGAGCTTCCCTCCGCACATCCACCTCATTTTCTAATTCGCGGAGGAACCGCTGATCACTATCGAGGGTCGCAGTCCGTTTATCGATTTTTTCTTCAATCTGGCGCAAAGCCACCTGAGTGGAATCCCGAACATCTTGCAGAACCCGGCGGCGCTCCGGGTTCCCAGAAACGCGCTTCGAGATAAAAGACTCCAGCGCGGGGTAGCCACTCTTACGCCAAAGATTTGATGAGAATGGCTGGGCCCTCTTCGCCTCCATCGCCATTTTACCAGACACCGGAAAGATCTCAGGGCGCGTGCCTGTCTTCTGCTCAGCGAGCGTCCGCATGTGCTCTAGGATGACGGCTAAATCTTCGTCACTTCGGAGATCAGCCTGCTGGAGTATGAAGGCGACATTCTCTAATTGCTCCGGCGGGAGACGGGACACAAATTGCCAAGTGGCCGCCCCCCAAGGGTTGCTGACCGGGAAAACAAAGAGGAGGAGATCCGCAACAGGCAGGAAGCGCTCGGTGATCGGCTGGTGGCCTCTCACAATCGAGTTCGTCCCCGGGGTGTCTACGATATTAAAGTCCTGTAGAAAATCGATCGGGCGATAACGTTCCTCGAGCGTCGGGGTAGTGTCTATCGTCTTAGCCTCGCTCCCCCACCGATACCAATGAACTTTCTCAGTTTCAGGGAGGACGTTGACCTTGCAAATATTCTCACCAAAAAGCCCGTTCACTAAGGTCGACTTCCCCGCATTCACCTCGCCACAAACCACGAAGAGAAATGGACTGCGCAGGCCTTGTAAAAAGTCACCCTCGTCGGATAAGCCAGAGACCTCCGCACCCGTTTTCTCGCCCAACTCGCGGACGCCTTTGACCACGTCGGTCAGGCGTTGTCGCGTCGCAAAATAGCGTTCGCCGAACATCGAGAGAAGGATTTAAAGAGACTCACACTAAGGGACGGAGATGTCGCTTAGGCTGAGCCCTTTTGTGCGAGAAGCTGAGAGACTGTGATGAATTGGAACCCGCGTGAGAGGAGCCCATCAAAGGTTCCAGGCATCGCATCAACCGTCGGCGCGTGAAGGTCATGGGCCAGGATGATCGCCCCATTATGAGCGCCATCCAAGATACGTGACTTCACCACAGACGGTCCA
>JALZWJ010000203.1 GCA_023300065.1 Akkermansiaceae bacterium | reverse complement strand
GCTCTTTTTACGATGGAGAGGCCCAGTCCGGTTCCTTTGATTTGAGTTTGTGAGTGGTGTTTTTCGACCCGGAAGAAGCGCTTGAAGATGAAGGGGAGATCTCGGCTGGGAATGCCTGACCCTTGGTCGCTGACTTTGATGATGAGGTCCCCGCTTTTCTTTTTGCGCGCGGAGATCGTGACGGTGACGGGGGAGGCGGCGTTTTGCTTGAGGGCGTTCTCGACTAAGTTAAAGAGGACTTGGGTCCAGTAGAAATGATCGCCGATGATTTCTAACTCTGGGACCTCATTGATGACGGTTGCTTTTTGTTTTCCGATGACGAGGTCGAGTCGCTCAATGATGTCGCGGACGCAGTCGGCGAGGTCAAAGGTGGTGAGCTTGAGCGGAGTCGCTTCTTCTGACTCGAGTTTCGAGATGAGGAGCATGTGCTCCACGATGTGGTTGATCCGCACCACGTGCCGTTCCATCGTGGCGAGCATTTTTTGCGCGATCTCTTTGTTCTCAATACCGCCTTCTTCGGTGAGGTTTTCGAGGTAGCCTGAGATGATGGAAAGCGGGGTCCGGAGTTCGTGCGAGGCATTGGCGACGAAGTCTTGCCTGATCTGGTCGGTTTCGACGTTTGTGGTCATGTCCCGCATCATGAGCTGGATTTCCCGCGTATCTGTGCCGATGGAGATGGAGCGGAGGTCGATTTCCCAGTGGGAGTCTTTCCCTTTGGATTTTTCAGAAAAAAGAGAGCTCGGTGGGAGTCTGAAAATCCGGCGATAGGATGAGGGTTGGGTGATGACTTTTTTAATCTCAGTGACGATTGGGGGATCGAGGAAGACCTGCTGAATGCTGTGACCGGTGAGGTCTTGTTGTTTGAAGATTTTGCGCGCGCTGAGGTTGCGGCGAATGATTTTTCCTTGGTCGCTGATCGTGAAAAAAGCGTAGGGGAGAGCATCGAGCAGACGCTGTATTTCACGCCCGTGGAGTTCTTTTTGAGCTTCGACTTGTGAGTCCAGTTCACGCTGAAGCTGATCCTCTTTTGCCTTGGCGATTTTCACCTGACCTCGGGATTGAATCAGAAGGTAGAGGAGAACGCAGGTGCAGGTTGTGATGAGGTAGATCATTCGATTTCTCGGACTTGGTAGCCCACGCCACGCACGGTTTCGATCAAGGAGCTAGAGTGGCCGAGCTTTTGGCGGAGGCGCTTCATGTGAGTGTCTAGGGTGCGGCTGTGCACCTCGTCATTATATCCCCAGACCACTTTAAGGAGGTCATTACGATCCTGCGGCTGACCGGCCCGCTGGCAGAGGTAGAGGAGGAGCTTAAACTCCGTGGCGGTGAGAGGGAGGGGGGCTTCGTTGAGAAAGAATGAGAGGTTGTTTTTATCAAAGCGGAAGGGGCCAAAAGAGAAGATGACCGTGCCAGGGGTGGCGCGATTTCTTTTAATGATGGCCTGCACTCGTAGGACGAGTTCTTTGGGGCTGAAGGGCTTGGTGAGGTAGTCATCGGCCCCACATTCTAGGCCCTTAATTTTATCGTCGATCTGGCTTTTTGCGGTGAGCATTAAGACTGGGATGGCGTGCGTGCGGGTATCGCGCTGCATTTCTTTCAGGATCTGATAGCCATCCATTCCAGGGAGCATGAGATCGAGAATGACGAGGGATGGTTGGTCTTTTAAAATCCGGTCGAGACCTTCTCGACCGTCATGGACCATGTCTACCGTGTATCCTGCTCTTTCCAAGTTGAAGGAGACCAGGTTGGCGATATCGACTTCGTCTTCGACAATGAGTATATGCTGCATGCTTGGTGGCCTTTGAACCCCAGTTGTCTCGTCTTTCATCGCTATATACTGTGACTTTTCCGTCACTTTTCGTCGAGTCCTAGCATGCGGCTGGGAATGATTTGGTGGAAAAAAGAAAATTTCCCCCGTGTATTCTTCTGAGACTACTCCAAACTTATAGAAAGATGAGCGCAGCTGCAGATCAAAAGAAAGACACTCGGGCCGGGAATTACTTTATTTCCAACTATCCGCCCTTCTCCTTCTGGTCGGAGGAAGAAAATCAACAGGTGGAGGATATTTACCGCCAGCCTTCGAAGGAAGGCGTACCGCTGGGGCTCTACCACCACATTCCGTTTTGCCGAAAGCGCTGCCACTTTTGCTACTTCCGTGTTTATACTGATAAGAGTGCGGATGATATTAAGCACTATCTCGATTCCACCGTGACCGAGCTGGAGATGATGGCTCGCCAGCCGCTGATCGAGGGGCGGAAGCCGCACTTCGTTTATTTTGGCGGGGGAACGCCCTCATATCTTTCTGCGAAACAGTTGGGGGATTTGACCGATCGTATGAAGGCGATTCTGCCGTGGGATGAGGCCGAGGAGGTGGCCTTCGAGTGTGAGCCGGGGACTCTGAATGCGGGGAAGCTGGCGGCCATTAAGGATATCGGCGTGACTCGTTTGAGCTTGGGGATTGAGAACTTCGACGACCACATTCTTGAGATCAATGGGCGGGCTCATCGCTCTAAGGAAGTGGGGCGCGCTTACGAGCGGGCGGTGGCGGAAGGCTTCGACCAAATCAATATCGATCTCATCGCGGGGATGATCGAGGAGACTGAGGAAAACTGGCAACGAAACATTGAAAAAACGATCGAGCTGGCACCCGATAGTGTGACGATTTACCAGATGGAAATCCCGTATAATACTACGATCTATCGTGAGATGAAGGATGCCGGGAAGCTCATTGCGCCAGTTGCCGATTGGCAGACGAAGCGTCGCTGGGTGAAGGAGGCTTTTGCGGCGCTGGAGAGCGCGGGCTACACCGTGGGCTCTGGTTACACCGCGGTGAAGGATCCTAAGAAGGCGAAATTCATCTACCGCGATTCCCTCTGGGGCGGTGCTGATCTTTTAGGCCTCGGCGTGGCTTCGTTCTCACATGCTGCGGGTGTGCATTATCAAAATTTCACTGAGATCGATGATTACGTCGCCGCGATCGAGGCGGGCAATATGCCCACCAAGCGGAGCTTCCGCACCACTGCGGAACAACGCATGATCCGTGAATTTATCTTACGGATGAAGTTGGGCAAAGTAGACGCGGGTGCGATTAACTCCAAGTATGGGGTCGATGTCCTGAGCCGCTGGGAAAAGGAACTTGGTGAGCTGACTGATGAAGGTCTGCTGCATGTCGATGGCAAAGATATCGTGCTAGAACGCGATGGCCTCCTCTGCGTGGATAACATCTTGCACGACTTCTTCCTCCCCGAGCACCGCACAAGCCAACTGGTTTAGCAATGGAGAGGGAGAGCGAGATTCGGGAGCTTTTGGACTGTGATCACTTGCGTGATCTACAGTTCACTTGGGTCCAGCCTCGCGAGGTTGAGCTACCGTATCGGGAGCTTTTGTGCCACGAGAATGATATGACCTCAACCTTGTCCCGCGTCCATGGCGGCCCGGTCGAGCTTTACGTTTTTCAAGAGCCCGCCGATGAAAACTGTTACGTGCGCGAGGTCTTGTTGAAGGTCGGCGCGAAGCCGGTGGAATATGGGCTGATCCGCATCTACCTTGAGAACTTTCCCGCCACCTTGCGCGAGCAGATTGTGGCAGCTCAAAAGCCTCTCGGGGCCCTCCTGAATGAGAGCGGCTTCCCGTATGTCAGCGAGCCGGGGGGCTTCCTTAAGATCCCAAGCGAGACCTTCCAACCCGCTTTTTTTCCAACGGTTAGTAGTAAATTCCTCTTTGGGCGCTATAATACGCTGCTAGACGAGAACCGACAGGTCTTGGCGCGCATCATAGAAATCCTCCCCAACGAAAAATCATGATCTCAAATCTCACCTACGACTGTGACGTCATCATCATCGGCGCTGGGCCCGCAGGCACTACTGCGGCTACTATCCTTGCTGAGGAAAAAGGACGTAAGGTGATTGTTTTAGAGAAGGAGCATTTTCCCCGTTATCATGTCGGTGAATCGCTGATCCCACACTGCTGGGATACCTTGGATCGCTTGGGCATGACCTCGCGGCTCGATGCCAAGGGCTTCCAGTCAAAGCAGAGCGTGCAATTCGTGAGCCCAGAAGGGGAACTCTCCACGCCTTTCTATTTTGAAAAACACACCGATCATCCACGTGCCAAAACTTGGCAGGTGGATCGCGAGACCTTCGATACCATGATGATGGAGCGCGCTCGCGAAGCGGGGGCGGAGGTTCGGGAAGGAATCAAAGTGATCGATTTTTTGGAAGAAGACGGGACCGTCGTCGGGGTCCTCGCCGAGGATGAAAGTGGCAAGCGCTTCGAACTCCGCGCTCCCATGACGATGGATGCCTCTGGCCGCGATGCCCTTTTTCAGCGGAAGAAGAAGTGGCG
>JALZWJ010000202.1 GCA_023300065.1 Akkermansiaceae bacterium | reverse complement strand
TGCGGCGGAAGCGGCGGGAAGAGGAATTTGTGGAGAGGAAAGGATCCGAGAATGTGGATGGAGCGATGATGGCAGAGATTGATGGCGCTTTGGGGCAGTTGACTGAGTTGGAGCGGGAGTTGGTGATTTGTCGTTATGTGGAGGAGCGAGATTATGCCGAGATGGGGCGGCGGTTTGGGGTGTCGGGCGAGGCGGTGAGGAAGAAGGTGGGGCGTGCAGTGGAGAAGTTGCGAATAGTTTTAGAAAAGCGAGGCATTGGGGTTTCGACGAGTGCCCTGGCGGTGGCTCTGGTGGGGTTGGGTGGGACTAAGGCATCGGGGGCGATAGTGGCCAATGTGACGGGTGTGGCTTTGAAAGAGGGTGTCGTTGCCGGGAGTGGGATGTTTTCGTTGGTGGGGATTTTGGCAGGTGCGATGGGGGTGAGTGTGGTGATGGGCGGGGTTAGGTTGATGGATGTAGGGGAGGTGGTTTTGGAGGTGCCGGTGGTGGATTCTAGGCGGGCTGTTCAGAGTCAGGGGCGTGTTTTGGGGCGTGTCCGAGAGACGATCCGAGGGGAAGGCGGGAGATTGAGTGACGAAGAAATCTGGGAGAGTTTGGAGGAGTTGGATCGGGAGCCAATGACGATGGTGACGGATCTTTTGTTGGAGGAGGTTGTGAAGTCGATCGACGCAGGGCGTTACTTTGAATTTATCGATACGGCGGATTCACGGATTTCAGTGAGGACGAAGGAGAGGTTGTGTTTTGCGTTGATCGACTTAGCTGTAGAGAAGAACCCCGTAGAGATACTGGAAGGAGTGTTTGAGAGAGATCTTTTTGAGGTCAAGAATCCTAATCGACGTTTTTTTAACGCGATGGGGGTGGCGATTATCGAGAGTTGGTTTGGACAAGATCATGCTGCGGCATCGGAATGGATGGTTCAGAATTGGGAGCGATTTGAAGCAATGGGAGAAGAGGGAAGTCTCACTGAATCTCGAACGACAAGGCGCCGCGAGGCAGAGGGAGGAGCGGTTATCAATGATAGTTGGGTTGATGTGGTGGCACGTGCGAGTGCGCGTGCGATTTACAAAAGTGAAGGCTTCCTCGGCGTTGAGAATTTTGCTGGGAATTTTGACGATGAGGTGGCCGCTACGATGTGGAGAGTGATTTTTCTTCGTTCGGGCGGGGGGCTGGAAAAAGAGGAGTTTTATCCGGTGGCTAGTGCCGAGTATCTCGCCACGTTGCCCGATTATGAGCCTTTTGGGAGTGTTAAGGATCTTGCGTGGCTGAAGTGGTATGGATGGTGGACTTCCGATCTAGAGAATGAAAGGGGAGGTGTCACCAAGGGTGAGTATTTGAAAGCCCTGCCGGTGCATCTGGCTTCTGATTTTAAGAAGTCCTGCCTTGATGAAGTCGTGCGGGATGCGAAAGGGGGGATTAAATGAACTCGCGATGGTGGACATCGGTTGGATTTGGGGGCGTTTTGGCTGGAGTTGTATGGGCTAGCTTTCCCGGCTTGTCTGGGAGTGATCAAACGGAGGTTTCAGTTGCGATGGAGAGGCCAGTTGTGGTTCGAGGTGTCCGAATGAATGAAGGAAGAATCTTCGGTGAATTGGATCGTGCCGATTCTCTGGAGGGAAAATTGACCGCTTTGGAGGGACTTCAGGCTTTGGATTTAAGAGCGCTGAAGCTCGAGATGGCTAAATGTCCGGAGAGGGCGTTTGTGGGAGAGCTTTCGTTTGCGGTTAAGGCGATGCTCTTGAGGCTTGCGGAGATCGATCCAGAGGAAGGAATGGCGTTCGTGAGTGCGCTGTGGATGGATGATCTCGATGACGACAATCATGGTTATGAATTGGCTCAGGCTTGGCCGTTGGTTGCTGCAGAATGGGCTGATCAGGACCCGCTGGGGTTGTTGGGGTTTTGGGAGAGAACGAAGAAAACTCTCAATCATTCTCTGCGAATTTCTCCGCAGGATATGAGCGAGCTATTGTTGGCTGGGCGGCCACTAGGTTTCATGACTTTCTATCATACGAATGGGCATTTATTTGAAACAGAGAGGTTTGTGAGCACGTTGAGGTCTGGAAAGGATTTTCGGGAGGCTTTGGGAACTTGGCGGAATTCTGGTGCTCGAGAGGAAAAGAGGCGTTCCGATCCGAGGGTTAATAACTTGGCTCAGCAGATTATTGCTCGCTGGAGGGAGCTGGATGAGGATGCTTTTTTGAGTTCGGAGTTTGTGGGGTGGGAGAAGGGGGCGTGAGGTTTTTTTAAACCACGGAATACGCGGATGACACGGAAGGGTTGAGGGGTTTTCTTTGCCGCGAATCGGCGCGAATTTTCGCGAATCGTGGTTGGGGGGATAGGTCTTATGGGGCCTATAGGACTTATGATCGGTTGAGGACGGGGAGTGGTCCGCCGATTAAGAGGATTTTCGCCGATTGGTTGGGGGGGGATTGGCTTCAGGGAAATCATCTGAAATCATGTTAATCGGTGGATGACTTCTGGGTCGCTTGGTTGGGGGCGGGGAGGACACTTTCCAAAGTGTCCTTCCGGGAGTGGTTGGGGGCGGGGATCCGAAAGTTGGTGCTTTCGGCTACGGGTTGTTTTGGTTGGGGGCTTCGGTTGGGGCGATTTTTTAGAGGAGGTGGGCGCCTTTGGCGGGGCGGGTGGCGAAGATGACGGGGGTGATGCCAGTTTTGGCGAGGTATTGGGCGTGCATGGTTTTGCCGATTTGCTGGGCGTGCTTTGTTTCGCAGAGGGTGACAGTGGAGCCGCCGAAGCCGCCGCCGGTCATGCGGGCGCCGAGGACGCCTGGGAGGGGGCTGGCGATTTCTACCATGAGGTCGAGTTCCTCGCAGGAGACTTCGAAGTCGTGGCGGAGGGAGGCGTGGGAGTTGGCCATGAGTTGGCCGATGTTTGAGAAGTCACCAGTCTTAAAGGCGGTGACGGCATCGGAGGTGCGTTGGATCTCGCCGACGACGTGGCGGGAACGGCGGAAGACGCGGTCGCCCATTTCGGTTTCTTTAGCGAGGACATCGTCCATGGTGGCGTCTCTCCAGCTCTCTTTTCCGATGATGGCGATGCCGTCTTCGGTGGCTTTGCGGCGCTCGGCGTAGCCGCCGTCGGAGAGGTCGTGCGAGACGCAGGTGTTGGCGACGATGATGGAGAGGTCGGGATTTGAGAAGGGGACCATCTCGGGTTCGCCGGAGCGGCAGTCGATGAGGATGAGCTGGTCAGCCTCACCGAAGGCGGAGGCGAATTGGTCCATGATGCCGCAGGGGACGCCGGCGAAGTCGTGCTCGGCTTTTTGGGCGAGGAGGGCTTTTTGGCGGGTGTCGAGGGTGATGCCGAGGAGGCCCTCGAAGAGGGTGGCGATGGCGCACTCGAGCGCGGCGGAGGAGGAGAGGCCACCGCCGGAGGGGACGGAGGAGACGATGCAGGCATCGAAGCCGGGGAGGTCATGGCCGAGGTCTTGAAACCCTTTGATGACGCCGCGGACGTAGTTGGACCACTTGAGGTCGGTGATGGTTTGAGGGGCGGTGAGGTCGATGACGGCCTCGGGTTGGTCGCCGCTGCGGAGGCGGGCCTTGGTGGTGCCGTTGGGCTTGGCGGAGACGACGATGTAGCGCTCGATGGCGAGGGGGAGGACGAAGCCATCGCAGTAGTCGATGTGCTCTCCG
>JALZWJ010000201.1 GCA_023300065.1 Akkermansiaceae bacterium | reverse complement strand
TGGGAGTTGTCGACCTTTGGAAAGAACCTCTGTGAGGGAAGTGGGATTGGTGAATTGATGGATGACTTGGGCAAGGCACTTGCCGGGGGTGGTGACATGAAGATGCTTGGCGGTGGTCAACCGGCGCACGTTCCAGAGATGGATGCGGTTTGGCGAAAACGGATGGAAGAGATCATGGCGGAGCCGGGTGGGATGGAGAAGATGCTGGGGAATTATGATGTGCCGGCGGGTAATGAGGCGTTTCGGAAGGCGCTTGCGGATCTCTTTCGTAAGGAATTTGGCTGGGAGGTGACGCATGAGAACTTTGCGGTGACGATGGGGGGGCAGACTGCTTTCTTTTTTCTGTTTAATGCGCTGGCGGGTCGCTTCCCAGATGGGAGGCGTAAGAAGGTGATGCTTCCGCTTTTGCCAGAATATATTGGTTATGCGAATCAGTCAGTGGGGGCGGATTTCTTTGAGGCGATCCCGGCTCGGATCGAGAAGATGGGGAGGCATGAGTTTAAGTATCGCGTCGATTTTGATGCGGTGAATCCGAGCGATGACATCGCGGCGATCTGTGTGTCTCGGCCTACTAATCCCTCGGGCAATGTCCTGACAGATGAGGAGATCGAGAAGCTGCGGGCGATTGCGAAGAAGAAGGAGATTCCTCTGATTATTGATAATGCTTACGGGGCTCCTTTTCCAAATGTCATTTTTTCCGAAGTCACTCCGGTTTGGGATGAGGATATGATTTTAACGCTGAGCCTTTCTAAAATTGGCTTGCCGGGAACTCGTACCGGAATTGTGGTGGCAAGGAAGGAGGTGTGCCGTCAGGTGGCATCGATGACTTCCATCGTGGGTTTGGCAAATGCCAATGTGGGGCAGGAGATTTTGCGTCCACTCGTGGAAAGTGGTGAGATCTTACGATTGAGCAAGGAGGTGGTGAAGCCTTTCTACGAAGAGCGCTCGCGGATCGCGCGCGAATGGTTTGCACGCGAGCTGCGCGATGATGTGCCTTACTTCATTCATCGGAGTGAGGGGGCGCTGTTCCTGTGGCTTTGGTTTGAGGATCTCCCGATCACGGCGCGTGAGCTTTATGAGCGGTTGAAAAAGCGCGAGGTGCTGGTGGTGCCGAGCGAGTTCTTCTTCTTTGGCCTGCCGGATGATCTCGACTGGAAGCACACGCGGGAATGTATCCGGGTGAGCTATACAATGGATGCGGAGACGGTGGAGGCTGGGATTAAGGTGATCGCAGATGAGGTGAACCGGGTTTATTCGGAGTTATAATTCGGTTAGGACCTATTTTTAAGCTACGGAACTGGGGTCTGTTCGAGGGCCGAGTTGAGGAGGTGGTCGGCATCGGGGGTGTCTTCGGAGAGGAGGCGGTGGCGGAGGACGTGGGGGAAGATTTTTTGGACGTGGTCTGGGAGGACGGAGGTCTGATTGTCGAGGAGTGCGACGGCTTGGGCGGCGCGTTGGAGGGCGAGGGTGGCGCGGGTGGAGACGGTGTGGTCTTGGCCGATGATAGTGCGGACGGCTTGGCAGAGGGCGAGGAGGTAGCGTTGTAAGGTTTCCGAAACGGAGACTTGGCTGGCTTGCTCTTGGAGGTCCCGGAGTTCCTCAAGTGACATGACGGGAGCTGGTGTGGGTGCGTTCTTTTTTTCGGTGTGGAAGCGGAGGATCTCGAGCTGGGTGCGGTCGTCTGGCAGGCTCATGGGGATGGAGACGAGGAAGCGGTCGAGTTGGGGCTCGGGGAGGGGGAAGGTTCCGGTGGAGGAGGTGTCGTTTTGGGTGGCGACGACGAGGAAGGGCTCGGGGAGTCCGTGGGTTTGTCCGTCGATTGTGACTTGGCGTTCGTTCATCGCTTCGAGGAGCGAGGACTGGGTGCGGGGGGAGGCTCGGTTGATCTCATCAGCGAGGAGGAGGTTGGCGAAGACGGGGCCGGCGATGAACTCGAACTCGCCATTGTGAGGGCGGTAAAGTTGGTAGCCGAGGATGTCTGAGGGAAGGAGGTCGGGGGTGAATTGGACTCGCTTGAAGGAGCCGCTTAGGGAGGTGGAGAGAGTTTGAGCGAGGGTGGTTTTTCCGATTCCTGGGGGGCCGGTGACGAGGGCATGGCCCCGGGCGAGGAGGGCGGTGAGGAGGAGGTCTACGGCTTCGTCTGAACCGAGGACGGTGGCGAGAAGTTGTGAGCGGAGGGCTTGGAGGGGCATGGGATTTATTGGCGGAGTCGGAACTCTGAGTAAGGTTCTTCGGCAGCTGTGACTTCGCGAATTTTGAGAAGCGGGAGGATGTTGCCGTTGATGGTTTCGAAGGTGAGGGTGCCGCCGGCTTTGATCCAGTCTTCGTCTGCGGGGCGGGTGACTCCTTCTGGGAATTCTATGGAGACGCCGACGACTTGGAGGTCGGCGCCGCAGCAGGTGATGATGGAGCGGAAGATGCGCATGCGGTCGCCGGCTTCGTTGTTGATTTTTTCCGGGGCGACGCGGCCCTCGAGCTCGATGGGGAGGCCATCGAAGATGTCTTGGATTTCACGATCCCCCGCGGCGTAGTAGGCGGTGATCATGCGGAGTTCGAATTCGCCGTGCTCGTTTCTGGGGACGCGTTTTTCGAGGTCTTCGCGAGTGAAGGGAGGGATGTCGGCG
>JALZWJ010000200.1 GCA_023300065.1 Akkermansiaceae bacterium | reverse complement strand
AAAAGACGCGGTCCCCCCCCCTCTGAGAGACCGCGCCAAGCCTCGCCGAGGTTCTTCCAAGAAGTCGTGCTCTCTAGCTGCCAGCCAATGCGCTGGAGGTCCGAAAACACCACCAAGTCCTTACTGCTCCCCCGCCCCTCTGCGAGACTTAAGGTCGCTAGGCCCAGCGCGGCATGCGCCCGGAATGGCCCACCGACCGGCTCTAATTCATCCAGAACCTCCAGCACATCCGCCCGATGAGTCAGCGGCGTTCCCGTCTTCAGCTCCGGTGCGGGACCACCTAAGATGATGGAGAAGGCGGTTCCTTTGGGGGCCTTTTTGACAAACTCGCGCGCCTCCGTGATGGCACGCTCAAAGGCCGTCGTGCCATCCTTGCGCAGCAACATCGAGGTTGATCCATCGATCACTAAGGCGACATCACGGCGCTCGCTCGTCTGGAATCGCTTCAAATTTAGAGCCTTCTCTTGCCAGACCAAAAAAACCGCACCGAATATAAAGAAGAGCGCCAGCCCACGCATCATCCAACGCACCTTAAACCCAGAAAGCACGAATGATCCCCCAAAAGCCGCGATCCCGAGCAAGCCCAGCGGCCCCACAAAAAGCCATGGCACTCCAGTATCAGGCGGGACGAAGGGGCGCGAAACAGCCAAGGCAATCAGCGCAAGGAGAAGGCAGCGAGTCACCATGAGGAGGAAATCCTCCCACTCCATTTTCTTCCGCCGAGCCGCGACCGTATCGAAGAGAAACCGCATCGCACCCCAGTCATAAGGCTGTGCCGCCTGACGCCGGATCAGGTGTAAAGCAACGGGAATCAAGACACCCGCCAAGGCCACTAAAAGCCATGGATTATGAAACAACATCTACCTCTTCCTCCTTCCAAGGTAGCGCACCAGAGCTTCCGAAACCGGAGTCTGCGTGCTCACCGGCACATAGTCCGCGCGCAGGTTACCGCACACGCCCTCGATCGTTGCGATGAACTCTTGGAGCTTTTCTAAATAAGCAGCCCGCACCGCCTGCGGATCAATCTTCAACATCTCATCCACCCCTTCGAGGTCGCGGAAGCGCTGAAAGGACTGAAAAGGAAAGCTAAGCTCCTCCTCCGCGAGAAGGTGAAAAACGACCAGCTCATGCTGCCGGTAGTCAAAGTGGTGCAGGGCCTCCACGATTTTTACGGGATCATCAAAGAGATCACTAATCAGAATGACCAGCCCCCGTGGCGGGATGCGTTCCGCCACTTCGTGCAGCACCTTTCCGAGAGCGGTTTCTTTCCCCGGCTCAGTCTGGTGGAGTTCCTCGCAGATGCGTCGTACTTGGCTGGGCCGACTCTCGGCCCGCATCGAGGTGCGCACGGCCTCATCAAAGGTCACCAGACCGGCCGCATCTCCCTGCTTGATAAAAAGGTAGGATAAAGCAGCGGAAAGGTATTGGCCGTATTGGAATTTAGAGAGATCCGACTGCTCGCCTTGAAACGTCATCGACCTCGAAACATCCAGCACCACAGTGGCACGCAGATTGGTCTCCTCGATGTATTGCTTCACGACATTACGGTCACTCTTCGCCATGACCCGCCAGTCGAGGTTACGCAGATCATCCCCGATGGTGTATTCACGGTGCTCCGCGAACTCCACCGAAACACCCTTATCAGGGCTCGTGTGTCGCCCCGTGAGAGTCCCCTGCTTTCGTAAGCGCGAAAGCCACTCTAACCGACGCAACGAGCCCACTGCCTCCGGTGCCAACAAGCGCATACACTCTGGCATTTTTAAGCGGTCCCCAGCGTCAGCCATCAGAGCTAGATCTTAATGTCGGCATCGTTTCCACCCAGCTCCGTGACGAGGCGCTGGATGATGTCATCACTCTTCACTCCCGCCGCTTCCGCATTGAAGGTCGTGAGAACACGGTGCCGTAGAACCGGCAGAGCGACTGCCGCGACATCCCCCGTGGTCGCATGAAAGCGCCCCCGCAGGACCGCGTGTGCCTTGGCCGCCGAGATCAGGGCGATCCCAGCCCGTGGACCTGCCCCCCAACCCACCATTTCTTTCACAAAGTCAGGCGCGGCCTCGGTCGCGGGACGGGTCGCCCGCGCGAGCTTCGCCGCGAAGTCGATGACGTGATCCCCCACCGGAACCCGCTTCACGATATTCTGAAGCTCAATGATTTCCGCCCCCGTCATAATGGGCGAGACCTTGGCCGAACTCGGACTGGTGACCCGACGGATGATCTCGCGCTCTTCCTCCTCATTAGGGTAGTCGACGATGATATTAAAAAGGAAACGATCCAGCTGAGCCTCCGGTAAGGGATAGGTCCCTTCTTGCTCGATCGGGTTTTGGGTCGCCAGCACGAAAAAGGGATCCGGGAGAGAAAGCGTGCGCTCCCCCACGGTGACGT
Organism: Akkermansiaceae bacterium; assembly: GCA_023300065.1. Taxonomy (GTDB): domain Bacteria; phylum Verrucomicrobiota; class Verrucomicrobiia; order Verrucomicrobiales; family Akkermansiaceae; genus SW10. Next base: position 2,500 of record JALZWJ010000200.1, on the reverse strand, counting down.
GCCCTTCCTGCATCGCCTCCAATAAAGCGGCCTGAGTCTTGGGCGGCGTCCGGTTGATCTCATCTGCCAGAACCATGCTTGCGAAGAGTGGGCCATTCACAAAGCGGAACCCACGATGCCCCGTCTCTGGATCGACTTCTAAAACATCTGTGCCGGTAATATCGGCCGGCATGAGATCCGGCGTGAATTGAATCCGCTTGTAGTCCAGGTCCAGAGCTTGCGAAACGGTCGAGACAAGGAGGGTCTTAGCCAGCCCAGGAACCCCGACTAAAAGAGCATGACCACGGCAAAACATCGCCATCAGGACCTGCTCCACAACATCGTGCTGGCCCACTATGACTTGGCCCAGTTCCTCTTTCATTCGCCCATAACTCTCATGGAGCTTCTCGACTGCGGCTTTATCATCACTCATGTTAGAACACCCCTACGGGCGGTTGCTATTCTCTCTTGCGCACTTCTAAAAAGAAAGCCTCCAATTTTGCGACATTTGGGTCTCTTTACAAATTCTATAAGTGGCCATAAGTCGATTTATAAGGCACTTATGGCCACTTATGAGCAACCCAGAACTCATTGGGAGAATCCCAGAATCCAAAGCACTTAAAGGGTTAAGGGCTGCACGGAAGGCAGATTTCCTTGTCGTATATGGGCGGAGACGGGTTGGGAAAACGTTCCTAATTCGACAATACTATAAGAAGGAAATGGCGTTCGAAATGACCGGAACGCTTGAGGCACCTTTGCAAGAACAGCTCTCCTATTTCCACGCCGCCCTCCCTGCGATCCGCCGCCGGAAGAAGCCCCCGCAACCTCGCTCGTGGAAGGAAGCCTTCCAACTGCTCGCCGACTACCTGATCTCGCTGCCGAAAAGTAAGAAGCACGTCGTCTTTTTCGATGAACTCCCGTGGCTCGCCAGCCCTAAGTCCGGCTTCCTCCCAGCCCTCGATCACTTTTGGAATACCTTCCTGGTCCGGCACCCGCAGTTTCTCCTCATCGTCTGTGGCTCGGCGGCTTCTTGGATGATCTCTAAAATCATCCACCACAAAGGCGGCCTTCATAACCGCATCACGGCCCGTATCAGGCTGGAGCCCTTTACCCTCGCTGAGACGGAGGAATACCTGAAGGCCAAGAAGATTAAGCTCAGCCGCTACGAGATCATCACTCTGACCATGGCCTTTGGCGGCATCCCCCACTACCTCGATGGCATCGAGCGCGGGCAGTCTGCCGCGCAAGCGATCGAGGCCGCCTGCTTCACGCATAATGGCCTCCTTCGCGATGAATTCGCCAAGCTCTACACCGCCCTCTTTGACCGCCCAGAGCGGCACCAAGAAATCGTGCGAGTCCTTGCCAAGAACCCACGCGGCCTGACGCGCAGTGATCTTACCAAAGCCTACGCATCAGGTGGCCGCCTCACTCAGACTCTCAATGATCTGGAGGCGGCAGGCTTCATCTCCTTCACCCCACCCTTCGCCAAAAAAACACGCGATGGCCTCTACCGCCTCACCGATGAGTATTCCATCTTCTACCTCCGCTGGATCGAGGGAAGCCAGCTCACAAATAAAAATGCCTTTAACGCCATTCAAAAAACACCCTCGTGGCGTGCCTGGAGTGGTTATGCCTTGGAGTCACTTGTCCAACGTCACATCCCGCAAGTGAAGGAGGCACTCGGCATCGCGGCGGTCGAAACCCGCCACTCCAGCTGGATCCACCGCCCGAACAAAACCTGGCCCGATGGCGCCCAGATCGACCTCGTGATTGATCGGGAAGATCACTCCATTAATCTCGTCGAAGTGAAGTTTTCAAATGAACCATTTACGATCACTAAGGCCTACGCAAATCAGCTTAGAAAACGCACCGGAACTTTCCGTGGAGTGACGAAGACGCCAAAGAACATCTTCCTCACTTTCCTTACCGTGCAAGGACTCAACGACAATATTCATGCCAAGGAAATGGCTGATCAAGTCATCACCGCGGACTCTCTTTTTTTCTTATAAGTGGCCATAAGTCCGTTTTAAAACGACTTATGGCCACTTATAGATTTTCCGACCGCAGCACTTTCGCGGCATTTTTGGCGAAATAAGTGAGGATGAAATCGGCTCCGGCACGCTTAATTGAGATGAGGCTTTCCATCATCACAGCCTCCTCATTCACCCACCCATCGGCCGAGGCACTCTTGATCATGAGATACTCGCCACTCACCTGATACGCCGCGACGGGGAGCGTGGTATGGGCGCGCACGTCACTGATGATGTCGAGGTAGGCTCCGGCGGGTTTCACCATGACCATATCAGCCCCTTCCTCCTCATCCAGCATCAGCTCGCGGATCGCCTCGCGACGATTTGCGGGATCCATTTGGTAAGTCTTCTTATCACCTGCTTTAGGTGCAGAATCTAAGGCATCTCTAAACGGGCCATAAAAAGCGGAGGCATATTTTACGGTATAAGACATGATGCCTGTTTCGTAATAGCCAGCTTCGTCTAATGCTTCTCGAATAGCTTGTATTCTA
>JALZWJ010000199.1 GCA_023300065.1 Akkermansiaceae bacterium | reverse complement strand
CGGTGGAGATGGTGTTGCCGGTGGGAGTGTTCATGACGATCACTCCGTGTGAGTTGGCGGCATCGCGGTCGATGTTATCGACTCCGACTCCAGCGCGGCCAACGGCCTTAAGATTCGGGGCGGCGGCGAGGACCTCTGGGGTGACTTTAGTCTGGGAGCGCACGATGAGAGCATCGTATTCACCAATGATGGAAATCAGTTCGTCTGGTGAGAGGCCGACTTTGAAATCAGCAGTAATATCAGGATGGGCATTGAGAAGCTCAACTCCCTTTTCGGAGATTGGGTCGGAGACCAGAACGCGGCTTGGCATAACGGGGGGAGCGGTAGCCTAGGTTTTACGACAAAGCAAGGGCGAGAGGTAGAAAAGGGGAGACAAAAAAGCGTTTCGGAGTGTTCTCAGAGGCTTTTGTGGAACGTGGTGTGTGGGTAACTTTATCAGATGGTGGTGAAACGCTGTCTGAGAAGATCACGTTCGGTGAGGTCGCCGTTGGTGCACTCGTTATTTGTCGCGCCAGATTTTTTGTTCGAGGGCGATGCGTTCGGCGCTTTCTCGTGCGTCTTTGGCGCGGGGGCTGCCGCTCATTGCTAATTTTTCGGCGAGGCTGATGGCGGCGTCCCAGCGTTTGTCGCGTTCTAGGAGTGCGAGGGCGCCCTCGATCCCGCATTTGTCGAACCACTTCCATTCGAGGTTAGTGGTTTTGGCGGGCTCGAAGTCGCGATTTACGACGGTGAGGTAGGCTTTGAGCGCTTCGGCTTTGTTGCCGAGTCTTTCGAAGGCCACTCCTTTTTGGAAGTTGGCCTGATTTAAGGTGGAGTTGGGGAGGTCCTCTAGTTTGAGGAGTTTTTGATAGTAGGTGAGGACGTCCTGGTGTTTCCCGAGTTGGCCGGAGGCATCTGCACCGAGGATGAGGAGGCGGCGGCGGTCGCTGTTATTGAGTTTTGCGGTTTCGAGGTGGCGATTGATCTCGATCAGTGCGGCGTCTTGTTGTTCGCGGTCGATGAGGAGACTGGCGAGGGAGATGGCGGCTTCATGGGCCAGCGCACCCTTCGCTTGGATGAGTTCGCGGAAGCGGATGATGGCGTTTTTTTGTGCAGATTCGGTTCCGGAGGAGGCGGAGGAGCGTGCGCTGAGGTAGCGTGCGGCTTCCGCGAATTCGCTGTCGGGGTATGCGGTCAAAAATTTCTCGAAGGTGGCGTAGGCCTTGCCGATGGGATCGAGCGAGCGTTGGGTCTGGCCGAGGGTGAAGAGGAGGCGTGGTGAGAGGGGATGGTCTGGAGATTTGGTGATGAAGTCGGTGGCTTGGTCTTGACCGATTCCGAGGGCGAGGAGGACGAGGATGCGGCGGGCTTCGAAAATTTCTTCACCTTCTTGGCTGAATTTTAGGGAGGAGATCTCGCTCTTCATCAGGGCGGTGAGTTCAGGGTCGGCGGGTTCACAAAAAACGGAGCTTTCTGCGAGGGCGAGGGTGGCTTCATCTTTGCGTGGATTACTGGGGAAGTCGGAGATGAAGCTGGTGAGGAGGTCGCGGGCGCCGGGGTCATTGCGGGTGCTCAAGTAAAGTCCACGTTCGAGGATGAGGAATGATTTGGCCTCAGGTGTTCTGAGGTTTCCGGTGATGGTGTCTAGGTCTTTTGAGCGAGTGGTGGTGAGAAGTGCGATGCCGGCGTTGAGCTCGCTTACGGTCTGGAGTGAGGAGCGACGAAGGCGTTTTGCAATTCTGGCTGCTTCCAAAAAGGCCTTGCTCGCTTCTTCAGGGTTTTTCATGGCGAATGATGCTTGGCCGGCCAGTGCTTGTGCGTAGGCCTTCCGCAGGGTGGAGCGGCTGGTCTCGCTGAGGAGATTAAAATAGGTGAGTGAGCCTTGGTGATTGCCATCCTTCATGAGTGCTAGGCCGAGCTCGAAAAGGGAGCGGTTGATGATGGGGGAGTCGATGCGGCCAGCGAGTTGGAGTTGTTCGGTTTGTTTGATTCCGCGGGCGCGGACGGCTGGGTCAGCCGATTGGAGATTGGTGGAGGCGATGAATTCGAGCGCGTAGAGTGAGCGAGGCGGGAGGATCTCCTGCGTGGTGGTGACGGCGAAGGCCCCAGCGGAGGCGCCCTCACGAAAGGGGGTGAAGGTTGGTTCCTGATTAGGCTGAGGGACCCAGGTGGAGAGCTTCGCGATGAGGGCGGCGGTTTCGATTTTGGGCGACCAGGCCTTGAAACGGGTGAAGATGCCCTCCATGCGGGGGGAGTTCGGGTGTTTTTCGAGAGTTTGGAGAAGGGATGAGACTCCGGCTTCCTCGTTGTCTTCTAAGGCGAGACTGTCGGCGAGCGCGAGGGTGGCTTCGTGAAAAATTTCAGAGGGAAGGAGTTGTTCGATACCCTGAGTCCCGGTCAGGTATTGAAAGGTCCCGCCGGCTTGGAGTCTTTGACGACGTAGAAGTTGGATACGCCCGTTGAGGTAGTTTTGTAATCCTTCTTCGCGCGGATTCGATGGCTGATAGGTGGTGAGTAGGCGGTCTGCTTCATCAGCCTCGTCCTCCATGATGGCTACGGAAATGAGCTTTAAGGTTGCTTGTTTTTTGAGGGATGGATCGGTGGATTTGAGGAGAGGGACTAATTTGGTTTTTGCTTCTGTCGTGTCACCGATGGCGGCCATGAGGGTGGCCATTTGGAGGTGGGCTTGGTCGATCATTGAGCTTCGGTCGATCTGATTGAGCTCGTTGATGGCATCACGGAGACGGCCAAGATGAGTGAGTGCGTAGCTCCGCCAGAGATGGGCTGGGCTGAACTTTTGGAGTGAGGGGTCGGCGAGGGTTTCTAGAGCCTCGGTGAGGAGGGCTGATCTTCCCAGTTCACCCTCGTCTAGGGCGGTCCTGACCTGAGCTTCTCCGAGGAGGGTGAGGAGTTCTGGCTTTGCTGCTTTATCGAGGTCGGGGAGGGCGAGGAGGAGCTTGATTCGAGGGATGGCGAGCTCTGGGAGGAAATCGGCCAGGTGTTTTTTCGCTACGACGTAATCGCGCGAGCGTTGGGCCTCGGTCCAAGTCATGGCCTGCCCAGGGAGGCTAAAGCAGAGGGTTAAAATAAAACTGAAAAAACGCACTTAGGGAAAATAACTCCAGTGAGATGATTTCACCAACTTATAAGGTGCCAAAGATGCGGTCCCCGGCGTCGCCGAGGCCGGGAACGATGTAGCCGTTTTCGTTCAGGCCGTTATCGATCGCGGCGGTGGTGACCGGGACGTCAGGGTGTTTTTCTTTGAGGGCGGCGAGGCCCTCGGGGCTAGCCACGAGGCAGACGAAGTGGAGGTGTTTGGCTCCGCGTTTCTTTAAACCATCAAGCGCTGCTGCTGCACTGCCGCCGGTGGCGAGCATGGGGTCGAGGACGATGATTTCGGCTTGATCTAGGTCGGCCGGAAAGCGCTCGAGGTAGACTTCCGGCTCCAGTGTTTCTTCATTACGTGCCACGCCGTAGTGGGCCACGGAGGCCTCTGGGAGGAGTTGGTGAAAGGCCTCACTGATGCCAAGTCCGGCTCGTAAGATGGGAACGAGGACGATGGGTCTCGCCAATTTCTGGCCGGTCATTTCCGTGATCGGCGTGGTGACAGAGACGGCGTTGGTTGCCAGATTAGCAGTGGCGGGTAGGACAAGGAGCCGGGCGATGTCGGCAACGTGCCTCCGGAATTCTTGAGGTGAACAGCCAACCGAGCGGAGCTTGGCGAGGCGGTCGGTGATGAGAGGGTGGTGGTGAAGGTTGAGCATCATTCATCAGGGTTGGTCATGGAAAGGATCCACTTTTTTAAGGTGGGGAGAGTGATGCCGAGAATGCGGGCTGCTTCTTTTGAGTCCTCTTCACTTTGGGACATGGCGTGGCGGATGAGTTCATTCCGGACGAAGGTTAAGGTGTCAGTGTCTTGGCGGTTTGAGGCGTCAAGAATGAGCGCGAGAGCATCGTCCAGACTCCCTGCGGCGGCGGTAGGACCGCGACCAAGTGGGATGTCATCCGGCATGAGGATATCACTGAGGGCAAGGGCGCAGGCCCGAGCCATCGTGTTTTCTAACTCACGGACGTTGCCGGGCCAGACGTGTTTTTGAAGATGCGCGATGGCCTCGCCAGTGAGGCGCATGCGGGCCATGCCATTTCGGCGGGCGATGCGGTCTAGGAAGAACTCGGCGAGGATGGGGATGTCTTCTTGGCGTTTACGAAGTGGGGGGAGCTCGATCTCGACGACGTTGAGCCGGTAGTAGAGATCCTCCCGGAAGCGTCCCTCGCTGACCTCCTGGGCGAGGTCTTTATTGGTGGCGGTGACGATGCGGACATCGGTCTTGATGACATCGTTACTGCCCACGCGGGAGAAGGAGCCGTCTTGTAAGACGCGGAGGAGCTTGACCTGAACGCTCAGTGGGAGGTCGCCGACTTCATCTAGAAAGAGGGTGCTCTCATGGCTGTCTTCAAAGCGGCCAGAGCGGCGGGCGATGGCGCCGGTGAAGGAACCTTTTTCATGGCCAAAGAGCTCG
>JALZWJ010000198.1 GCA_023300065.1 Akkermansiaceae bacterium | reverse complement strand
GTTACTCGGCAGTGCGAGCTTTGCGCTTTGGCTTCTCGAACTCAAGGTAAGTGATGCCACTGACGCGGCGGTCCGCCCCAAAGCTACTCACTTTCATCGTCTCAACGGTGAAGACGCCGTTCACTTTCATAACATCTGTGATCTCGAACTGCTTTAACGGAACGGAAGTTGGGCGCGGCCCGTATCCGACAACGCGCATAAGGGCGCGCTGCTTCTTAGTGACCCACACGCTCACCTCACGGTAGCGGCCTGTTTTTTCAGGATTCACGACGTGGAGACGCCAGCAGAGTTGGCCACTGATTTTCTCCTCGCCGACAATGCGGGGGTTCTTCCAGTAGAGGAATTTAAGAGCAAGGTCCTCGTAGCTGACGTCCGTCTTAGAAATCGGCGCGCCGATTTTGGAATCTGGGAAGGGTCGAGAACTTCCCCCCACGAGTTCGCGGAGCTGTTGAGTGTCATCATTAAGTCGGAGGTGAAAACGTTCCGCACCACCATTGAGAGCAAATTGGATATCCTTACCTCGCAGGAAAAGAGTCAGAGGAGTTTTCTTAGATCCCTTTCGGATCACTCCAGTGAGATCTTGTGACCCTTGGAGAACGGCAACTTGCCGGACCGATGACATGACATCCTCTGCGGTTTGAGCGAGCGAAAATAGGGAGAAGGCGAGTGAGAGTAGGATAACGGCGAGTGCTTTCATGCTGTTTTTTTAACAGTTCGCTAAATGAGACGGCAAGAGGAATTCATTCATTCGATAGAAAAGTCGTCTTTGAACCGAAAAATCTCCCCAAGAGATTCTTTTTTTAGCATTCTACCGACTTGGAGCTTGCTCAAAGTAGTGGTCATCCCGTTGCATTCACTCGCCCCAGTCATTTTTCTTTCAAAAAATTTTATGAGTCTCCGTACCCAGCTTTCTGAACTTCTTGCCGAGATCCTACCTGCTAACCCAAAAGAGGCGATTAAAGGGACCGAATTAATCCGTCTTCTGCGCCTGCGCATGGACGGTGCCTACTCTGACGCGTCCCTCCGCTATCACTTTTCCGTGATGTCGTGTGACCCCAGCTCCCCCATCGCTAAGGTGGAAAAAGGTCAGGGATACTACAAGCGCGGTGCGGCCATGCCTGCTCTTTCCGGAGCACAAGAGCTTGTCGCGATGCAACAAGGCAGGTTAGATGAACTCGGCAGTAATGACTCCATCGATCAAGCGATGTTACGGCTCGGGAAATTCCGCGCGATTGTGCGTAAATATGCCGAAACTCGGAGTAACTTCACCTTCGAGTTCCGCGAATCCCTCTCCGCGGGTGCGCCCTTAGGGAATCTCTGGAAGTTCCCTGAGATGGTCCTCATCGATTGGGAACACGGGGAATTTGATGAAGATGGACTGGAGCTAGATCCTGCACACCTTGCCCTCAAGCAGACCTTAGGTCTCCCTCCCTACCGCCTTTCTTCCGTCCGCATGCGAGTGGAAATCAATCACGATAGCTTTCGGGAAGATCTCTTCCAAACCATGAGTTCCTCCCTCTGGGCGAATTCCGGTGACCTCTACCTCGCGGGCTCAATCGATGATGAATCACTGGGTGATCAGGTCCGCATCCTAGCGAGCGAGCTCGGAATCGGAGTGGTCAGCTTTGGCCTTTCTGCGAGTGACCTCGATGACCTCCCACACCCCGCTCAGATTGAGAACGCGATGGATCGGGAAACTGAAGCGCTGATGGGACGCCTTAAAATCGAGAAAGTCTCCTCAGCTAAAACCCGTACCCATTGCGGTTGGCAATCCTTGGAGGCCCTCCGCCACGACCACCCTGAAATGAACCAGCTCCTCGCTTAGCTCGGTGGATCATTGGAGCACGGGAAGGTGAAGCCCTTCCAGTCAGGATCGTAGTGTGAACCTGAACGGTTTGCTGAGAGTTTTTTAACCGCGAGTCATCGCCAATAAGCGCGGATCTTCTCGGAGCTTAGCTTTGTTCCCTCAGGTCTGGGACATTCGCGTCAATTAGCGAGGATTCGCGATTCACTCTAAGTCGGCCCCTTGTCGGATCTCCGGCTCGATGTCGATGGCTGGCTGGCTTGGCTTTTTAGAAATACTCTCAATCGAGTCCGCTTCATCCTGCACTGGAACGACATTGATATCGACCTGCACCGGCACGGCACGGAGGCCCTCGATGATGGCACGGAGTTGTGCAATCGAGGCCTCCGCTAAGGCAGGCGGCCTCACGAGTCCTTGGCTGATTGCTTCAAGGCCATCGTTAAACTGCGTCATCTGTGCCACCACGCGCGCCACGGGATCATTCTCGCCCGCACCACCGAGGAGCTTTTGTTTCCCAAAGTCCTTCTTGATTTGGGTCCAGCGAGTCACTTCTTCCTCGGTCTGCACCCCTTCCAGTTCACGGAACTTGAGGAGGTTTGCTTCCGCACCAGTCGTGAGGGTTTGAGATTCATTTTCGTAGTGGTCGAAGATTAGCCCCTCCACTTCTTCCATCGTCATGAGTGGCAAGACCTTCTCCGCGATGCGGTTCATGTTCCGGTAGGAGCCTTGGAGTTTAAAAGCGGGTTCTAGGCGGTAAGCATCCTCCTGCGCCGCGCTGCTGATGTATTCCATGTTCACCCGCATGATTGAGTCGCGGACGCGGAGGAGGCGCTTGAGGGTTTGCGCGAATTCCTCGATCTCCGCTGGGGTGTAATTCCCCTCGAAATCGACGCCCTCCGTGCTGCCCGTTTCGGCCACTGCCAGTGCGGCGTAGACATCCTTCTGGCTCTTGTTCGCCAGCTTATTGAGCACGCTGTTGGAGGTCAGGCAGTTTTCGACAAAGCTCACTTTGAATGCTTCCTCATGATCGCCAAGGATATCTCCGAGGTTATAAGTATCCGCCCGGTTCGCGAGCATGTCGGGGATTTGGAACTTCCCGCCGGTCTCGGTGTAGGGGTTACCAGCCATGACGACCGCAATCTTTTTACCACGGAGATCGTAAGTCTTAGCCTTGCCGTTATAGACGCCTTCGATCTTACGTTGCCCATCACAGAGGCTGATGAATTTTTGCAAAAACTCCGAGTGCGTGTGCTGGATGTCATCCAGGTAAATCATGACATTGTCACCCATCTCCAGAGCGAGGTTCAGCTTTTCGACCTCCTCTTTTGCCGAGGCATTCGGAGCATCCTCAGGATCAAGCGAAGTGACATGATGCCCCAGCGCGGGGCCATTGATCTTCATGAAGGTCAGGCCGAGACGGTTCCCGATGTATTCCATCAGCGTCGTCTTGCCATAACCGGGGGGCGAGATGAGGAGCAAGAGTCCCATCCGGTCCGTCCGTGTGTCACTCCCCGCCGTGCCCATCTGCTTCGCTAGATTATCCCCCACCATTGGGAGGTAGACCTCATTAATAAGGCGGTTTCGGACGAAGGCCGACATCACTTTCGGTTTGAATTCCTCCAAGCGCATGTCCTCGCGCTTTTCATCGACCAAGGTCTGCTTCGAATCCAAGTAGGCCTGAAAAGTGGGGACCTGGTTCGAAGCGAAGCCACGCAGCCGATCCATGAATTCATGGTAGTCCAAAGACATCGTTCCATCTCTGAGACGGCCGTGCGATCCATTTAGCCCATCCACCGTCACGGTGAGATCGACTTCTTGGACCTGAGTGGGCGAGTAATCTCCGAGGAGGAAATGCACTGCCGCTTCCTCGCTCCCGAGGTAGTCCAACAGAACTTCATATTGGCTTGGAACGTGGTCTGAGAGGGATTCCAAAACCTCGCTCAAGTCATGAGAGCGCTTGAAAGATTTCAAAATCACATCGGCATCGGACGAGAGGATAAAGGACTCTCCCGTGCTCAGTTCTTCCGCGAGGTAAGCCGCGGCCAGCGGGCGTATCTCGGTGGCCAAGTCCGCCATCTGTGCTTCTAATTCGACGCGGTATTTTTCGGGGACCGCCGAGCCATCTCCACGCTTACCACTCGCTTCTAGCTTGATGGCCAGCCTCCGTTTCTCTGGGCATTCCACCCACGATTGCCAAAAGAGAATTGCGGCAGACCGTGTTTCTGAAGAATAACGCAAGAGCCCGGCATTTGCCTCCATTGGTTGGAGCGCCGCCACGATCTTTGCGGCATCGAGGTCATGCACGCCCTTGAGATAGCCCTCGTTGTAGCGAGGCTGCATGAATTGTTCTAAGGTCTCATCTCCACCATTCTTCAGGAATTGATAAGCCAACCACTCGGCGCGGTAGACCTCGCTGGTCTCCGAGATTACCTCTTGATTCCAAACCGATTCCGTCGCGAGGAATGCCTCGTCCTTCACCGGCTCGAAGAAATTTGTCCCGCTTAGGTGGAAGCACATCTCCCCTTCCCTCGGCACGATGCTGAGGGCCAGCTCCTGCTCATTCACCGAGAAGCGGTGCTTTCCAAACTTAATGATCGCCTCGCCATCGACGAAGAGTTCCTTGCGATCCTTCAAGGC
>JALZWJ010000197.1 GCA_023300065.1 Akkermansiaceae bacterium | reverse complement strand
AGGTGGGCTTGTGAGAGCCGATGAAATTCATGAAAAGATCACGGTCGATGCCGAGGGCCTCTAGGGTCATTTGGTCGTAGCCAGCGCCGCCTGCGGGATAGTCTGGGTGGAGTTTACCTGCGGCCGCGAGAGATGCTTTCTGCCAAAGGCGGGGGAGGTGAAGCACGCCGAGGGGGCCTGCGATTCCGGATGTGATGGTGGGGATAATATGGTTCATGAGATTTTTAATTGGTCAGTTTGATTGCAGTGAGGCCAAAGGAGATGGCAGCCCTCAGAGAGTTAACGATGGGGCTGTGAGGTGGCAAATTCTAATTGGGAAGAACTTACGATCCCGCGCTTGCGTTTTGGGGAGGGAGGGCGTTTTCTCAAGGCCTTCTTTTATGGCAGCGGGATTTTCCATCGAATCACTTAATAAGGCACAGCGTGAAGCGGTGCTCTGTCTGAACGGGCCTGTCCTCATCCTCGCGGGTGCAGGAACCGGTAAGACGCGAACGGTGACCTGCCGGATGTCTGCCCTATTGGAAAACGGGGTGGCGGCCGAAAATATTCTCGCGGTGACCTTTACCAATAAATCGGCCGCTGAGATGGCTGAGCGGGTCACGGGAATGGTGGGTAAGAAGCGGGGGAAAGCTCTCACTGTTTGCACGTTCCACTCATTGTGTCTCAGGATTTTGAAGCGGGATATCTCCGTGCTGGGCTATAAGAAGAAGTTCGCGATCATGGCGGGGGGAGATCAGACGGGGATCATCCGCCAGCTAATTGTTCGGAAGGGTGGGGCTAAGATTAATCTGAAGCCGGGCGAGGTGATGGGTGAGATCTCAAAGTTTAAGAATGCCGAAAAACCCCTAGAAAGTATTGAGGACGACCTCATCGCGGAGATTGCGGTAGCGTATCAAAATGAACTACGGGCGCAGAATGCGGTGGATTTTGATGACCTGCTTCTTCTTGGGGAGCGGGCGCTGCGTGAGTTTCCGGAAGTGCGGGAGTATTGGCAGGACAAGTTCCGCTACATCACGGTGGATGAGTTTCAGGACACCAATAGCCTACAGATGCGTCTGCTTCAGCAGCTCGTGGCAGCACCGTATAATATCTGTGTGGTGGGTGATGATGATCAGTCGATTTATGGCTGGCGAGGAGCCGAGGTGGCGAATATTTTACAGTTCGAGAAATTTTTTCCAGATCCTAAGATTATCCTGTTGGAGGAGAATTATCGGAGTAGCCAGGCCGTGTTGGAGGTGGCGAATAGCTTAATCATAAATAACAAAGGCCGGCGGGATAAGAAGCTGAAGCACACGATTCCTGGAGGAGATTTAGTACGGTTGGTTTCGATGCCGGGGGACCAGGAAGAGGCGGATTGGATTGTCGCCGAGATCGTAACGATGCGGGAAGAAGGGCGGGTCTTGGAAGACTTCGCAGTCTTGTTCCGGACGAATAGCCAGATCCGGAAGATGGAGCAGTCGTTGCGGGAATCTAAGATTCCATACCGCATGGTGGGAGCACAGAGTTTTTATGATCGGAAAGAGGTGAAGGATATTCTGAGTTATGCTCAGGTTCTTGATAATCCTGAGTTGGATATCCCCTTGCTACGCGTCCTTAATACTCCGCCGCGGGGGATCGGAACGACGACCTCGATGGCAGCTCTGGAGTGGAGTCGGGAGAAAGATCAGGGGATTTGGAAGACGCTCATTGATGAGGACTTTCTGGCCCAGTTGTCCTCGAAGGTGATGAACTCGATCCGTGCCTTTACGCAGCAGGCGGAGGACGGGCGGCGTGCCTTGGTGGATGGAACGAATGCGGGGGTGGTGATCGATGGCTGGCTGCGCGAGATGGACTTCCATGAGTGGCTGATGCGGCAATGTAAGACCGATAAGGAAAAGGACGCACGCCGCGAGGGAGTGAGCACCACCGTGGCCTCGATCACGGAGGCGATTAAGAAGGGGAAGACGCTGGGAGATTTTTTAGATAAGACCGCTTTAGACTCCGAGAAGGAGGATGATCTGGATAAGAAGAGTGGCGTGACATTGATCACGCTACACGCCGCGAAAGGGCTGGAGTATCCGGTGGTGTATCTCGTGGGATTGGAGGAGGGAATCTTACCGCATAAGCGGAGCATCGAGGAGGGAACTCGCGATGAGGAGCGCCGTCTCCTCTATGTGGGGATCACCCGTGCGAAGGAGAGGATGACGCTGACTTATTGCTCGACCCGCATGAAGTGGGGCAAGGAGGAAGCTTGCGAGCGGAGCACTTTCATTAGCGAGCTAAACCCAGATTGGGTTCAGGAAGAAGACTATGACGATATCATGGGGGCGGAAGCATCTGAGGATGAGCTGAAGGGCTTCTTTAGCTCGATGTCCGCGATGCTTGAGGAGTGATTTTAGTGGCTGCTAAACAAAAAAACTCTTCAACCCTGAGAGGGAAGAAGAGCTTTGATGAAGGGACTTGAGGACGTCTAGTTACGACGGCGAGCGCCAATAAGAAGACCGAGTCCAAGGAGAGCAGAAAGCGATGTGCTAGGTTCGGGAATGGCTGTGACATCCGTCAGGAAGGGAGTTCCAA
>JALZWJ010000196.1 GCA_023300065.1 Akkermansiaceae bacterium | reverse complement strand
TCCGGCAAGAGCTCGAGAAGAGGCTCCACCGGCTTTCCATTCACCTCCAGCTGGATCTCCGCTTTTACCAGATCGATGTGCTCGATCACTTCATAGGTGATGTTGACTTGCTCATCCGGTTTGACGCGGAATTCACGCTGCACGGGCGTGAGGATTTTTACCACCGGCGCGGGATCTTCCGTGGCGAGGAGGCTGAACTGCGCGGCATCGAGCACCGATCCCAACTGATGTTTCACCTGAAGAACTACCGCCTCGTCGAGGCCCGGTTTCAAAACCCCAGACCACGTCATGGCCGTCCCACGTGCCGAGGGATCTAAGATCACCTCACCAAAAGAGGCAGAATCTAAGAGCAGCTCGGCACTCTCTAGCGGAGTCTCAAAGCGCCCCTTCACCGTAACCTCAGTGCCAGCGAGAGCCTGCACTGTGGGACTCATTACAGCCTCCCGATCCGGCCAACCAGTATAGGGTGGGTATTGAAAAACGACGACAGGATCCAAGAGCTGGGGCAAGGAATAAACCTTTACCTCGAAGCGATCACTCTCACTCCCAGCAACCCGGGCTGAGTATTTAAAATCGAGGTCTGCCGAGTGGACTGGATACGAAAAACGATGCGCCCCGGCTTCCGAATTTGTCGGTTGAAGTGCCTCGATGAAAGTTTCCCCCTCCTTCTTGATCACGAATTCCAACGGCTGATCGAGCAGCCCCGTGAAGGTGAAATCAATCGCAAAGCTCTCGCCTTCTAGGACTTCAAAATCGCCCGGACTCATCTCGAACTGGAACGCGCCGACATTGCCCAATTCCGAAAATGGCGAGACCGCGCGGCTGATGAGCCGCTCCATTTGCCTGGGCCAAACTGCCACTAACACGATAAGAGCTACCAAGGTCGCCCCTACTGGAACCATGGCTTGATGAACCCGCTTGCTCTCGACTTCTTGGCGGGGGTCGACCTGGCTCATATCAACCGCAGCCTCCGCGGAGAGATCGGCGAGCAGGGCTGGAGAAATCCCTCCAGATTCGCTGGATTGGTCCGCGAGTTCCAAAGCCGTGCTGATCCGCTCCTGCACCTCTGGGTGACGTTCCTCCAACCACCGCGCCAAACGGAGTAAGGGGAGCTTCACTAACATCGGTTTTACAATAAATCCCACCGCCGAAATTGCGATGGCAGCGAGCCAGAGGAAAAACACGGTGGCCCGTGCCCAAGCGGGAAAAGGTGTGATCAAAAAATCCAAGCCCACGATCAAAAGCAAGCCCACCAAAACGACCGAACTAGTCCGCAACAGTCCGCGAAAGAACTGGATGCGCCGAATCCGGCGGCGCAGCGAAACGAGGCCAGCCGTGATCTCGGACGGAAGGTGCGAGGACATGAATAGGATTACGCCGTCAATCGCCGTCGACTATCGAGGATAAAGTGAGAATTTGGAGAGTCTGGAGATTGAACTCTACTCCCCTTCTGTAATGATTTACCGCGATGGGAGATGATGATGACTTGAACAGAACAGGCCCTAAGACGATCGTTGACAGGATCTTTGCCCTCCTTGAGGGGCCGATTGCCACGACCTTAATGAAGCTGATCGCGACCGTCTTTATCTGTGTCACCACGATCTCCCTCACGGGAATCTTAGCTCTCACCAATGCCTCAGTCAGCCTTCTCATGTCCACCGTTGGGCTGGGGCTCGGTGCCACCGCCGTGACGTGGGTATTTGGCGGGTGGGGAAAGAAGGCGCAGATCCGCTCGCAAACGAAGGTCGGCGCGGAGGCGCGTAAAAGTAAGGCCGAGATCGCGGCACTGACTCTAAAGCTCACCGAACTGGAAGAAAGACTGAGCAATGTCGAAGTCATCGAGCGCTTCGAAGACCGGCTCGCGGCAAAGGTGGCAGACTCCACACCCGGCACGCCATCATCTGGGGCAGAGACGACTTATCGTTCAAGCGGTATCGACTTCGAATAGTGGCGATTTTCCAGCCTAGAATCAGTCGAAATCACAAACCTCTCAATTGATCTAACTCTCTTAATTCCAACATTTTAGTTCTTTGGGTTTGGCTTCATATATGACACTCTCCAAGCGATAATTCATTCCCCCATCCTCATGACTAAAATCGCCCATCCCCTTTCAGGCTTACCCAGAAAACGTCGCGTCGGCTTAATCGGTATTTTCCTCACCGCGATCGCGATGATTGCGGCTCATGCACAAGGCACGCCTCACGTGACTGAATTTGCGACTTCCAATGACGAGGTCCTTGTTCTCCCAGATGGGAGTAGCCCAGATTGGATTGAAATCCATAATCCGGATAGCGCAGCCATCGACCTAGCTGGCTGGCATCTCACTGACGATTCGAGTGATTTTAACAAATGGACCTTCCCGAGTGGCTCAGTCATCCCAGCAGGAGGCTACCTTCTCGTCTATGCGAGCGGAGAAGACCTCAGTGATCCAGCGAGTGATCTTCATACTAATTTTGGCCTCAATCAGAACGGGGAATTTCTGGCTCTCGTAAATCCACAAAACGAGGTCACGGCCCCCGGGTTTGGCTCGATCTTTCCGGAACAGTTTACCGATGTCTCATTCGGTTTCCCAGCAGGACAAACTGAAGCGGCTTACTTCACCACACCTACTCCCGGTCAGGCCAATAACGACTCGATCCAAGGCTTCGTCAAAGACACAAAATTCAGTCATATCCGTGGATTTTTTGAGACCTCTTTTCAACTTGAAGTGACGAGCGCAACTCCGGGCGCTTCCATTTTCTACACCCTTGACGGATCAGACCCTAGCCCTGCGAGTTCTTCAGTCGATGCGGCCTCCCCCACTAGCATCCCGGTTCTTTCGCTGCAAATCAGCTCCACCACCATCGTGCGGGCCTATGCCTCGAAGTCAGGCTTCGAGCCGACCAACACCGACACACAGACCTACCTTTTCTTAGACGAGGTGATTGCCAATCCCGTGATGGCGACCTCGATCACTCAAAACTCGGTATGGGGGCCCCAAATGCGCGATGCTCTTCTTGAAATCCCGACCATTTCGCTCGTCACGCAAGAGGCCATCCCCACAGAACCCATCATGAGCCCGCCAGAAATCCCGGTCTCGATCGAGATGATTTTCCCTGACGGCAAGGAAGGCTTCCAGCTCGATGCAGGGGTGGAACGATTCGGAGGGCCATTCACGCTTTACGATAAACACGCTCTGCGCATCAGCTTTAAAAGAATCTATGGCGAACCGAAGCTGAGATTTGATCTCTTCGGCGACACTCCCTATGGGGGCGATACCGCCGTTGACACCTTCGACCAAATCCTACTCCGAAACGGAAGTCAGGATGCTCTTTTTGCGACGAACTACCCTCACTCGCGTGGGGTCTATTACCGGAACCGCTACTTCTTTGACCGACAGTTAGAAGGTGGCGATCTCTCGCTGAGAGGGAAATTTGTCCACGTCTATCTCAATGGCACCTACTACGGTCAGCACCATCTCATGGAGCGACCCAATGCCGACTTTATGGCCACCCATCTCGGCGGCGAGGAGGAGGACTACGACATCATGAAGGGACGATCCGGAGTCTTTGTCTCACAGGGTGAAGGCGCGGCCTGGGACTTCCTCACTAGTAATACCAACGACTGGGAAATTGTGCAAAACTACATGGATGTAGAGAGCTACATTAACTACATGCTCTTAAATTTCTACGGAGGAAATGAACATGACTGGTTCCCGATCCACAATTGGGTTGCTGGACGTAAGCGGGAAGACGGCTCGAAATTTAATTTTTTCATGTGGGACAACGACTTCCTCATTCGCCGAGGCGGGAATGCTACCACCGGCTCGACCGCCAATACCACTGACAACGGTGGGCCAGGTAACATGTGGAACGCCCTGATCGCGCACGAGGAATTCAGAATCATGGTCGCTGATCGCGCTCAAGAGCTCTTTTACAACGATGGCATGTTTACTAAGGAAAGAGTGCAAACGGACATCACGAAACTTTCCGAAAGCCTCTCTCGAACCATCATCCCCGAATCGGCCCGATGGGGCACAAAGGCCGAGCTGACTTACACACCTGATTCCTTTCAACAGTTCACCAACTGGATCGTCGACATCAATACCGCCAGCCGCACCGACGTCGTTCTGAGCCAGATGCAATCCGCCGGGATTTTCACCGATATCCCAGCACCGACCTTCCAGCAATTTGGCGGAGAAATCCCTGCCGATTTCGATCTTCTTGTCACGTTCAATAATGGCGGTCTCTACTACACGACGGATGGGAGCGACCCACGACTCATTGGTGGCGAGATCAACCCGACCGCGCAATTTCTCCCAGAAAATGTCGTAGCGATCCCAGCAGGTTCTGACTGGAACTATTTTGACCGAGATACCGACTATGGGACAGCCTGGCAGAGCCCGGACTTTGACGACTCGGGCTGGCTGAGTGGCGCCGCGCCGCTTGGTTTTGGTGGAATTACCAATACCGCTATCGCCACCCAAGTGAACCCACTCCCCCGTGAGCTCACGATCTATTACCGTAAGACGATTCAAATCGATGATGCCGCATCCATCCAAAGCGCGTCCCTTGGGCTGCACGCAGATGGCGGGGCGATCGTCTACGTGAATGGCGTGGAGGTCGTTCGTGATAATATGCCTACGGGTGTGATTAACAAAGACAGCCCTGCCTTAAACGATGGCAACGAAGGCGTCTTTGACCCCTTCACCTTTGACGGCAGCCTCCTGACCCAGGGTGAAAATGTCATTAGTGTCGAGGTCCACAATCGGACTCTTGGCAGTAGCGACATGGTCTTTGATCTCGAGCTGTCCTATAACCAAGCCGCTCAAATCCCCCTTTCTGGAACGACCCAAATCAAGGCGCGAAGCTTTGATGGAGTGGAATGGAGCGCCCTCACTGAATCCGTCTTCATCGGTGATGAACCGGCATCCTCGGTCAACCTCGTCATCTCTGAGATTCACTATAACCCGAGTGCCGAGCAAGGCAGTGGGTCAGAATACATCGAGCTCATGAATATCTCCGAGCAAGCGATCAACCTTTCAGGAGTGTCATTTACTCAGGGCATCTCGTATACCTTCCCCGATCAAGCGGCATTAGCTGCGGGGTCAGAGACTAGGA
>JALZWJ010000195.1 GCA_023300065.1 Akkermansiaceae bacterium | reverse complement strand
GTATGGCCGAGTGGAGTTGACGACGATGACGAAGGAGTTTTTCGTGCCGCGTTTCTTGGAAAGAGATGAGGCGATTCGCCGTCCTGAGTGCGAAGAGTTTCCGTGGGATGGAGTGGGTGATGTGAGGCCTTTCCAGAGTGGGACTAAAGCGGTGATTGAGGGTGTTTACTAAAAATACTTCGAGACTCTTTCCCTCAATACTATGACGCCAATTCGTGCTCTCTTTAGCCTCCTCCTATTTTTGGGGTGTTGGATGCCTTCGTTCGCGACGGGGCCGTTCCCAGATGAGGCTTCGATCAAAGCTGCTTTCGACGACTCCGTTGTTATTTTTAAGGGAACCGTGGTAAAACGAGACGTCACGTGGACTTGTGACGGCGATCGTATTTCGCGAGAAAAATTAGATAAAATAGTCGAGAGCTTTGTAAAATTTCAAGACGAGCATATCAGTAAATTTGGGGTCGAAAATTATGCCGAAGAAGCTGAAGCGCATCGGAAAAAATGGAATGAGTCAGAGCTAGGAATCCTATACCAAAAGGACATCGAAGGAATAGAAATCGTCACCATTAAGGCCGCGGAGTTGAGAAAAGGGGAACTCAATGCTGGCTCTAAAACAGTGACAGTGGCTTGGTCCCTTCAGCTTATGCCGACATGTTCCCATGTCACCGCCAATCGAGATGTCGGAAAAGAGGTCTTAGTTTTTCTTCAGAAAGGCTGGATGAAAACTTCTCCGGTGATCCCTGAATCTCTGTTTCAGATGGGACGTCCCGCCATGAAGCCTAAGGAGCTTTAAACTGAAAATTTTCAAACTCTCATGCAAATTCCCATCCTCCGTCTCGGTAAAACTTACGAGTCAGCCGATCTCGTTGAACTTAATGACTCATTGGTTACGCATACCGCGAACCCGGGGCTGATCCGGCGTGATCTACTTCGGATTACGGAGTCTAAAGCGGCGCTGGATGCGATTCCCGCTGAGACGCTTGCGGATTACTGTGAAGCCGCTGCGGAGCTCTTCATGAACGCCGAGTTACCTTGTGGTGATTCGACGCAGGGGCCGGATGATTATGTGGAATCACTTTCCGCCCTGACCCGACTTCCGCACACGCTCGTGCGGATGAACATGGGGAAAATTCATGCGGCGATGTCGCAGATTCGCACCGTGATTGGTGGGCTCACTCGCGGGATGTCTCTGGAGATTTTTGATCGTGGCATTACCTCGGTGGGTGACCTTGAGGTGAATTATTATCCGGCTACCAGTTCGCTCGGAGTCTCGCTCCCCAGCAATGCTCCAGCGGTGAATTCGCTCTGGATTCCCGCGCTGGTGATGAAAATTCCGGTGCTTCTCAAGCCGGGTCGTGAAGATCCATTTACGCCGCTGCGGATCGTGCAGGCCATGATTCAGGCGGGTTTTCCAAAGGAGGCTTTTGGGTATTATCCGACGACGCACGAGGGCGGCGACACGCTTCTCACCTCCTGCGGTGCGGGAATTTCCTTTGGGTCTGATGTGACGGTGCGGAAATATGCGCCCTTTAAAACGATCCAAGTCCACGGCACGGGCCGGTCTAAGATTCTCTTTGGCGATGACTTCATCGAGAACTGGGAAGAGCACCTCGATGTCCTCGTCACCTCCATTGCAGCGAATGGTGGTCGGAGCTGCATCAACACTTCCGCGATCCTCGTGCCATCGCACCGCGATGAAATTGCGGAGGCGCTCGCCGCCAAGCTCGCTGAGATCCAGCCGCTCGCCCGTGATGATTCCAATGCTCTCCTGTGCGGCTTCGCGAACACTGCGATGGCCGAGGGGATCGATGGGATGATCGAGGGACTTCTCGAAGAAGAGGGCGCGCGCGATGTCACCGCTTCTCACCGTGCCGGGGATCGTAAGGTGGAAGCCTTCGACCAAACTTACCTCTGCCCGACCCTCATCGCCTGCGATGATAAAGACCACCAACTCGCCAACACCGAGTTCATGTTCCCCTACGTCAGCATCGTAGAAATGCCGCAGGCTGAAATGCTCGACCATATCGGCGAGACCCTCGTCGTCAGCGCCTTCACCGAGAACAAGGACTGGATCCAAGACCTCATGCTCAGCCCTGACATCGAGCGGCTCAATATCGGCCCTTTCCCAACGAACCGCGTCCAGTGGGAGCAGCCGCACGAGGGTAACCTCTTCGAATTCCTCTACCACCGCCGCGCCATCCAAGGCGATCTCTCCGGGGTCAAATGACCAATTTGGACTTTATGAAAGTCCAACTGGAAGAGGTCGTTGCCGAAAAAATCGTCTCGATGATCGAGGCGCCCCTTCCGGTTTTTACGGCCCGTGATGAAGCCCTGCCCACCATCAAGGGCAAGGCGATCGCTGTGATCCGGATGCGCCGTGCGGGCAAAACGACTTTTCTTCACCAGTGCCGACAAGCCCTGATGGCCGCGAGGAGTTCATTCAAGTCTGCGCCTCCGTGGATGATCCCGAAACCCTCGCCGGCGAAGTCTGCGCCCTCCAAGACGCTCCTGCCGAATTCGGCAAAGTCGAGCGAGTCATCCTCACCGCCGAGACCCGCCTTCCTTTCCCAGAGGTTCCGGAGGGGATCCGTATCCTTCCTGCTTGGAAATGGATGCTTATGAGCGGGTATTAGCTCGAAAGGGGATGATTACAGATGCGACTGATTTCATACAATTGTCGGGGCTGGAGTTATCAACGAACTCGATATGCCATTCTTCTTTTCCGGTTCCGGTATTGAGGTGGGCATCGACAGAGAAGCGGTATTCTCGGAGTTCAGGGGCGACTTCGGCCCTAGCTTTAGCGGTGGCCCATTCTAGCTCTTCTCGTTCATGTTTAGTGAGAAGGCCGACACCATCGTCTTTTGAATGTTCTGCCGCTTGGCAGAGGTATCCGTTTACATCGCCTCGTTGATAGGGATGCCAGCAGGCAAACATGAGTTGTGGACTGGAATACTCTAGCCCCCACCAGGAAAAGTTTTCACGTGATTCGATGAGGTCGTGAATAAATCCTACGGAAGTGCCTTCATTCCACCAGACAAGGTCTCCTTTTTGAATGAGTTGGCCTCCGGGATATCGCATGAGGCTTTAGATTCTCTCCATATGCTCTTTTGCCAAGCTAAACAGTTTTTCAGATTGCTATCTCACCTCTTTTGCGTGAGGTCTCTCCCGCGATGTTTTTCGAAGACAAACATTCCTGATCGGAATCCTACGGCTCATGCCCCTCTCGTTTGATTGAGGAGGCTGGGTCCCATGTTGTGTCGGCCTGTTGGGGCCGGCCTTCTTTCTGCGCCGCCTGATCTTGGGCGGCCCTTTTTTCCGATCTCTCAGAATCTTTGTCTCATGTCATCTTCCCGTTCCCGTGAGGGGGCGGCTCTCTCTGTGCTTACCGCGATCATCCGTGGTGAGGCATGGACCGCGTCGTCTGTTCGCAATCCTATCCTTAGAAAAAACTTCCGTCGTCTTAATCGAATCTTTTGCCGTTCTAACGCAGTCACGGACTCACTGCGTGAAGATGGCTTGCGTCTTTTTACTGCCATTTTCGTGAGAGGCGCGTTTCTTTCATCTGCTACGTACACGTGGAGCCATAC
>JALZWJ010000194.1 GCA_023300065.1 Akkermansiaceae bacterium | reverse complement strand
TCGGTGACCCAGAGGAAGTCGAGGTCGTCGTTTCCTTCGAGCAGGTTTTGGAGGTTTGCGACCTCGAGGCGGATTCGTCCGAGAACATCGCAAGCGGGTTCCCACTGGTCGGCCGCGAAGAGGATGAGGTCACCGGGCTCGATGTTAAGTTTTTCGCGGAGTGCCTCGACCTCGCCATCAGTCATGCGCTTTACGAAGGGAGAGCGCCAGGTCGTGCGGTCGGTATCGCGGGCTTGAATGTAGGCTAGGCCTTTTGCTCCTGCTTCTTGGGCGAGCTTGGTGAGCTTGTCGATTTGTCCGGTTGAGATATCGGCAAAGCCTTTTGCATTGATCGCTTTGACCACGCCGCCACTGGCGACGGTGCCGGAGAAGACGCGGAAATCGCAGTCTTTTAGATCTTCACTAAGGTCGACCATTTCCATCCCAATACGGCGTTCAGGCTTATCAGAACCGTAGCGGTTCATGGCGTCTTTCCAAGTGAGGCGCTCGAAGGGAGTCGGAACTTTTACGCCGCGAGCTTCCTCGAACATGGAGGAAAGCATTCCTTCAATGAGTCCGATGATGTCGTCTTCATCGACGAAGGAGGCCTCGATATCGATCTGAGTGAACTCGGGCTGGCGGTCAGCGCGGAGATCTTCATCACGGAAGCAACGTGCGACTTGAAAGTATTTCTCAACGCCCGCAACCATAAGCATCTGCTTGTATTGCTGAGGCGCTTGCGGGAGAGCGTAGAATTTGCCGGGGTTAATGCGGCTTGGGACGAGGAAGTCGCGCGCGCCCTCCGGTGTCGCTTTTGAAAGGATGGGAGTCTCGACCTCAATGAAGCCTTGCTCGGAAAGGTGATCACGCGCGGCCTTCGTGATGGTGTGGCGTTGGCGCAGGTTGTTGGTGAGGCGTGGGCGACGGAGATCGAGGTAGCGATATTTCAGGCGGAGGTCTTCATTCGAGAGTTCCTTGTCCAGTTGGAAAGGCAGGACATCGGCCTTGTTAACGATGGTAAGTTTTGAGGTGACGATTTCAACTTCGCCGGTTTCGAGTTTCTCGTTTTTAGTGTCAACGTCATCGGTTTTGAGACGTTCCTCGACTTTGCCTGTCACTTGGACAACGTCCTCGGAGCGGAGCTTGTGAGAAAGCTCAGCTGCTTCCGCTGAGACCTCGCCTCGGAAAACACACTGGGTGATTCCTTCGCGATCGCGGAGGTCGATAAAGATCACGCCGCCTTGGTCTCGGACGCTATTCACCCAGCCGATAAGAGTGATAGTTTCTCCGATATTTCCAGGGCGGATTTCGTTGCAGTGATGTGTTCTCATTTCTTCAGGTATTGGGAAAGGGTTTGTTTGATGTCGCCATCGATGGTCAATTTGACCTCTTCGCGGGTTGCGACAATTTTAAGCGAGGCCTCCGGGAATTCCGCCCCGATTACGAGGGCTAGAGCTGCTCCGGCTTGTTCGGCTGCTTTGAATTGCTTGGCGAACTTGGTAGGCGAAAGGGAATAGGACACGGCGATGCCCGCGGTGCGTAGTGTGCTGGCGAGGGCCAGGACATTGGACTGCTTCTCTGGATCGGCGAGGACCAAAAAAACATCACAGGCAGTCTCCGCTTTGAGGGCGGCCTGCATCTTTTCCAAGGCATGTGGGGTCTTCTCAATGAGGTCACGGATGACGACGTCACCGATCGCGAAGCCGACGGCGGGGAGATCCACTTTACCATCCGAGAGAGCGGAGACGAGTGAGTCGTAACGGCCACCTCCTGCGACGGCGCGCATTGACTTTTTAGCGTCGAAGATCTCGAAGACGACGCCGGTGTAGTAGGCGAGGCCACGGACGATCGAGAGGTCCACCTCGACGTCATCGCGCATGCCGCGTGCCTCGAGATTGCTGAGGACAGTGTTGAGGTTTTCGCTCAGATCGCTTGGCGATTTGATGGCGGTTTGGACTTCTTCGACGGTGAGGCCGAGGGCCTCTAACTTCGCAGGGAGCGTTCCTTCTTTATCGCGTTCGAGCTTATCGACGATTTGGAGTAGCTCGGCCGCTTGTTCTTCGGAGAGGCCTTTTGCCTCAGCAAAGCTCTGCCAGTAGGCGCGGTCTGAAAGGCGGATCACGAAGTCTCCTTTTTGGAAGCCCAGTTCACGCATCAACTCGATGGTGAGTGCGATCAGCTCAGCATCAGCGGCAGCATTAGGCTCGCCGATGAGGTCGACGTTGAATTGGTAGAATTCCCGAGTCCGTCCGGCTTGCGGTTTTTCGTAACGGAAACATTGGCCGATTTCGAACCAGCGCAGCGGCTTAGGATAGTCACGCTGGCAGGCGGTGAGGAGACGGCCGAGGGAAGCGGTGACTTCTGGACGAAGGGTCACATCACGTCCGCCTTGGTCTTCGAAACGGAAAAGCTGGGTTCCCAGTTCGCCGCCAGATTTTTTGAGGTAAAGCTCCGTGCCTTCTACAATGGGCGTTTCATACTCCACGAAGCCATAGCGGCGGGCGACCTCGCGGAAGTTCCGGAACAAGTAGTTACGCACGGCGCAGTCTTCAGGACGGAAGTCGCGAAAGCCGGGGAGTGACTGGAAGACTGGTTTGGCCATGGTTGAGAAGGGGTTCCCGCGATTTCTCACGGGCGCGCGAGAATAGGGGGGGATGACCCGATGTCGAGGCGGATTGTTGGAACTCGGTCTTCTGAGGAGGGCTTGCCAGTGAGTCTCATTTTTCTTGAAAGAATTTTTCTGATTAGACAGTATCAAAAGCGTTATGAAATTACTATTAATGCGTAGCTTCCTTGCCCTCGGATTGGCAATGTCGTCCGCCATGGCTCAAGACGGGGCTCTCCCCGATCACAACCTTTCCGAGTGGACCCTCGGAGAACACCTCTTCGGCGACGAAGTGGAAATGAAAAACCTGGAAGGCCGCGTCGTGGTCCTCGAGGTATGGGGTGTCAATTGAGGACCTTGTATTCGCTTAATGCCCCATCTCGTGAAGATGGACAAAAAAATGAGTAAGAAGGGCCTCTCGATTATCGCCGCAGAAAGCCAAAATACTGGGGAAGCTAAGATTAAAGGTATCTTGGACGAGCACAAAGCAGAGTTCACCGTGACCCGTCAGGTTCGCGGTCCGCTGAGCTCACGTGGAATTCCACACGCTTACGTCTTCGATGTCGAAGGTCAGCTGATTTTCAATGGAAGTCCTGGTGGCGAAGATTTTGAGAAAGTGGTGAAAAATGCTCTAAAGGATTACGAAGACGAGCCTGCTGATGACAAAAAAGGGGGAGACCTCTTTAGGCAGCGGACTTGGACGAATAGCGAAGGCCAGCCACTGGTCGCCGCCGTTACCGAAATTGATGGTGATAAGCTCACCTTCCGCCTCAAGAACGGCCGTAAGATTCCTTACGAGATTTCCAAGCTTTCTGAGGAAGATCAGAAAATGATTCAGGAGAAAGCTGCGGAGTAAGTCTCTCAGCACTCAATATTCTTTCAAAAAGCCCGGCCAGTGCGCCGGGCTTTTTTTTGTGAATTGATCGAAAGCTCAAGGAGCCGGAAGTTGACTCCCTGCGGTGGAAAGGAGATGAATTGGAGCGTGATTAAGATTCGTGGAGCGCGGCAGCATAACCTCAAAGGGGTGGATGTAGATTTACCTCGTGGAAAATTGATTGTGGTCACGGGGGTAAGTGGGAGTGGGAAGTCGAGCCTCGCCTTTCATACTCTCTATGCGGAGGGGCAGCGGCGCTACGTGGAGTCACTTTCAGTTTATGCGCGGCAGTTTCTGGATCAGTTGGAGAAGCCGGAGGTGGACTCGATCGAGGGCCTCAGCCCCGCGATCGCGATTGAGCAGAAATCGGGTTCGGGGAACCCCCGCTCCACGATTGCAACGGTGACCGAGATTCATGATTTTTTAAGAATCCTCTACGCGGCGGCAGGGGTGCCGCATGACCCAGTGACGGGGGATCGGTTAGAGCGGATGACGACGACAGATATTGTCACCAGCTTGTGTGGACGGGTCGCTGGGACACGGTTGATTTTACTAGCTCCGCTCACATCGGAGGGGGACGCGAAGGGGATGATTGCGGATTTACAGCGGCAGGGGTTTGTGAGGGTGAGGATTGACGGAGAGATTCTCGAGCTGGAGGAAGCGGAGGAGCATTGGCCGGAGAATGGGGCGATCGAGATTGTCGTGGACCGCCTAGTGGTGAAAGAGGGGCTGGAATCGCGACTGGCGGACAGTGTGGAAATCGCCCTCCGCATCTGTGGAATGGAGGTCAGAGCCTTGGCTCAGCAGAAGGGAGATGCAAGCTGGGAAGAGATGGCGTTTGCGACGAGTTTCCGAAATACTGAAACTGGGTTCGAGCTGCCCTCGCTTACGCCACGGCATTTTTCTTTCAATTCCCACCTCGGCGCGTGTGAAGCGTGTCATGGATTAGGCACGGAGGCTTTTTGTGATCCCTTCCTCGCGGTGCCGGATCAGAGCAAGTCCCTCGCTGAGGGAGCGGTCGCAGTTTGGGCGAGGGGCTCGACCAAAAAGAAAGGGTGGAACCAGTTACATATCGAGGCCCTCGCCACGCACTGCGGGGTGAGTGTGGATGAGCGTTTTGATTCATTGAGCAGGGAATTTCAAGAGGCTCTCTTCTACGGAATGGGGGAGACTAAGATTTTGGTAGAGTGGGAAAAAGAGGGCGCAAAGGTCCCTTTGAAAAAGGAATTTGAGGGTGTCTGCCGGCAGGTCGAACGTCACTATCGCGAGAGCGAAAGTGATTCGGTAAAACGGAGTATGAGCCGCTTCATCACCTCGCGCGGTTGTCAGGCCTGCGCGGGACAACGGCTCAAGCCAGAGTACCTTGCGGTGACTCTCACGGCGAAAGATGGAGTGAAGGGGATCCATGAATTTTGTGGTAGTTCCATCGAGTCTATCCGGACTTGGCTCGCGGGGATCACTCTTCCGGAGGATAAGCAGCTCGCGATGACCGGGGTGGTGGCAGAGCTGCAAAAGCGTCTTTCTTTCCTTAACGAAGTCGGTCTAGGTTATCTTAGTTTGGACAGGGCTAGCGGGACTCTTTCTGGCGGTGAGTTCCAGCGTGTCCGCCTTGCCACCCAGTTGGGGTCGGGATTAGCGGGGGTTCTTTATGTCTTGGATGAACCTAGCATCGGGCTGCATCCGCTCGATAACGACCGCCTCATCGGGGCCCTCATCCGTCTGCGGGATTCCGGAAATACGGTGGTGGTGGTGGAGCACGATGAAGCGATGGTGCGGGCGGCGGACCAGGTCATCGAGATCGGTCCGGCGGCCGGACTTCATGGTGGTGAATTGATCGGCCAAGGAACTCCGGCGGAGGTCGCAAAGCTGGACACTCCGACGGGGAGGTGGCTACGGCGGGAGGCTCAGGTGATATCAGCGCACAAACGTAAGTCCTCGCGCGCCCTCACGATTGTGGGGCCTGCCGCGAATAATCTCAAAGGCGAGGATGTGACAATCCCGCTAGGGCAGTTAGTGGGAGTGACGGGGCCGAGTGGTAGTGGTAAATCGACTCTGGTGGATAAGATCCTCCGCCGCTCACTGGCACGGACCTTTCACCGGGCGAAGGATGAGCCGGGCAAGCATGATAAGATTGAGGGCCTAGAGTTTCTCGAAAAAGTCGTGGTGGTGGACCAGAGCCCACTTGGGAAAAGTCCGCGTTCAAACCCCGCGACTTATACCGGGGCCTTTGATCTCGTTCGGGAGCTCTTTTCAAAACTCCCGCTCTCTCGGCAGCGGGGATATAAAACAGGGCGCTTTAGTTTTAATGTGAAGGGCGGACGTTGTGAAAAATGCCAAGGTGGAGGTGCGCTGCGGATCGATATGCACTTCCTGCCTGATGTCTGGATCGAGTGCGAAGCTTGCCGAGGAAATCGCTATAATCGCGAGACTCTCGACATCCGTTATCGGGGGAAAAACGTGGCGGATATTCTGGAGATGACGATCGAAGAAGCTCGCGATTTTTTTGGAGCAGTGCCGAAGTTAAACGCGATTATGAATGCCCTCTTTGATGTGGGCCTAGGTTACGTGAAGCTCGGGCAAGCGGCTAATACGCTATCTGGTGGTGAGGCCCAGCGGGTGAAGCTGGCGTGCGAGCTCTCCAAATCAACTATAGGCCACACCCTTTATCTTTTGGATGAACCGACGACGGGCCTGCATTATCAGGATGTCCAAGTTCTCTTACAAGTGCTCTCTCGGCTTCGCGATGCCGGGCACAGTTTAGTGGTGGTGGAACATAATCTCGATGTCATCGCAGTGTGTGACCACCTCATCGACCTCGGCCCCACCGGTGGGGCTGAAGGTGGGTATGTCGTCGCGACGGGAACCCCAGCGGAGGTGATGGAGGTCGAGAAATCGGCGACGGGACGTGCCTTGCGAGAAATGTGATTTCGACCTTAGTTAGGCTTTCGCTATGCGTTTTTCCAGCGGACGATCTGAGCTCTCACGTTTTCGATCGATGGGGCACCAGGGTTGGTTCGGGCCGCGAGGGCTGTCTGGAGCGAGAAGACGGAGGAGGCATCAGCGGTGAAGGCTGAGTCGACCTTCGTGAGATCGAGTTGATCGAGCGGTGTGCCTGAATCCACGGAGGCCGCCACCGCTTTGCCGACCAGCTCGTGTGCGGATCGGAAGGGGACGCCCTGCTTGACTAACCAGTCTGCGAGGTCAGTGGCGAGGAGCATGGGATCGGAGGCTGCGGCTTCGCAGACCTTTTCATTGACCTCCATCGCGGCGATCATTTCGGTGTTTACCTTGAGTGCGAGAGTGAGCGTGTCGATGGAGTCGAAGAGTGGTTCTTTGTCCTCTTGTAAGTCGCGATTGTAGGTGAGGGGGAGCCCTTTGACCGCAGTGAGGATCGCGGTGAGATTCCCGTAAAGGCGACCTGTTTTTCCACGGGTCAACTCACAGACATCCGGGTTCTTCTTCTGCGGCATCAGTGAGGAGCCGGTGGTGTGTGCATCAGAAAGAGTGGCGAAGCCAAACTCGCTGCTGCACCAGAGAATG
>JALZWJ010000193.1 GCA_023300065.1 Akkermansiaceae bacterium | reverse complement strand
TTGAGGTGGAATTATCTAAGAGTTCTCAGAAGGCAGATTGGGGAAAGAGGCCGCTGAGCCCTACCATGCTTGAGTATGCTAGGAACGATGTCCGCTATCTCCTACCGCTGGCTTCAGCAGTTGAGACCAAACTGAAGGACCTTGGGCGCTATGAGTGGTTTTTGGAATCGTGTCAGGCCGCCCAAAATAAGGTGATCGCGCGAGAGGGGATGGTGAAGGACTCCTGGCGAATCAATGGATCAGGTAAGCTGAACCCATCTGGCTTACGGTTTTTAGAGGCTCTTTGGGGATGGCGTGATGGCGAGGCCGCGGCTTGGAATCGTCCAAGCTTTATGGTAGCTAATAATCGTGAACTCATTTCCTGGTCAATGGATCTCGCTGAAGGGAAGAGGGTTGAACTTCCGGCTAAGTTACGGCGGGATCGGCGACAAAGGCTTGAGGTTGTGATAGAAGAGGCTAAGGGGGTTCCTGAAGAAGAGTGGCCGACTCGCCCAAAGCGTGAGCGTCGGACTTACGATGAGACCTTTGAGGCGAGGTTGAAAGTGGAGTTGGAGAAGCGGAATCTGATCGCAGCTGAGTTAGGGATTGATCCCTCGGTGATCGCTTCTCGCGCTGTGCTTGAGCAAGTGGTCGGTAAGCAGGAAGGGGCTGAGTCTTTGTTGCTCAATTGGCAGAGAGAGCTTTTGCAGTTCTAGAATTCTGAGGTTGGATTTTTAAGTGATTGAGGCTAAAGCTCTAACATGGCTGAGCAAGGACAAGCGACTGATGGCGTGATTCATTTTTCCTGTGATCATTGCGAGATTTCACTGACTGTTGATGATTCATTGGCGGGTGTGACAGGGCCCTGCCCTTCTTGCGGCGAGGCAATCACAGCGCCGCAGGCTGGCGCTGATCCTCAGAAAGTGGCGGTTCGACCTCGAGATATGAAAGGACGTGGCGTGGTAGCGACAAATAATAAGGTCCAGAGATCTCCTCAGAAACCATCTGGCCAAGCGGTTCGGTCGGAGGAGGGGCATCGTCGTCGCTCGGTGAGTCCAGAGGCCGGTATTTCAGAGACTCACCGCGAGCGTGCAGAGATCGTAACGGTTGTTAAAATGTTAGTTGCTGGGTTGCTTGTTTTGGTGGCTATTTTGGCCGTGACTTACTGGTTGAATCACCGCTTCGACGCTTAGTAGTGGGGGGGATTTGAGGGGGGTGAAAAAAATCTCTAAATTCAGGGAAACAACCTTGCCGCAATCTCTGAAATTTCAGAGAATTTCCCTCTAATGGCAGACGAAAAACCGGACGAGGAAATCGACGATGTTGGAGTCTCTGGCGACCAGGAATATGGAGCCGGACAGATCGACAAATTGGAGGGCTTGGATGCGGTTCGTAAGCGTCCCGGGATGTACATCGGTGATCCCGATGAACGGGGGTTGCATCACTGTGTTTTTGAGGTCCTCGATAACTCAATTGATGAGCACCTTGCGGGTTACTGTAAGACGATCGATATCTCGATAAATGAAGACGGCTCATGCAGCGTGACCGATGATGGTCGTGGTATTCCGGTCGACATGCACCCAAAGTTTGGCATTCCTGCGATTGAACTGGTTCTGACAAGCCTCCACGCGGGCGGTAAATTCGGTCAAGGTGCCTACAAGTATTCTGGTGGTCTTCATGGAGTTGGTGCGAAGTGTGTGAATGCTTTGTCTGATTGGTTTGTTGCGCAAGTTTCTCGCGAAGAAAAGTTGCATGAGATTGCCTTCGAGAGAGGTAAGACGAAGAATGAACTCTCGGTTGTCGGAAAAGTCCCGAAGGGTGTGACCGGCACCAAAATCACTTTCTTCCCAGACGCTACGATTTTCACAGACACTATTGAGTTTAAGTTTGACCGTCTTTCCAAACGCCTTCGCGAGCTCGCTTTCTTGAATCCAGGATTGACGATCAATCTCGAAGACACTCGGGAGGACTCTGCTGAAAAAGAGACTTTCTTTTACGCGCGTGGAATCGAGGAGTTTGTGGAGCAGCTTGGAGCCAATAAGAATTTGGTCCACGCCGATCCCGTCATCATCAAGGGTAAGCGCAAGGTCGAGGTCGATTACGATGGGAAAGTCGTGAAGGACGATGTCTTCGTAGACGTAGTTTTCCAATACAACGATTCCTACAATGATCAGATCCTTTGCTTCGCCAACTCTATTCCAAATGCTGATGGGGGAACTCACCTCACCGGTTTCCGGGGATCTCTCACCAGATCCATTAACCAATATGCGAAGGTTAATAAAATTCTTAAGGACAAAGATCCCCCTTTGAGTGGTGATGATGTCCGCGAGGGAATCGTCTGTATTCTCAGTGTGAAGATGCCTAACCCGCGCTTCAGCTCGCAGACGAAAGATAAGCTCGTTAGCTCCGAAGTGCGGCCCGTCGTCGAAAGTGCGATGAATGAAGCCTTGATCGAGCAAGAACGACAAAGCCCGGTAGGCGATGGGCGGTGTAGAACCAAGATTTTCCTGATTCAAACGATCAAGTACTTCGTAAGCCCCCATGGCGGCATGGCT
>JALZWJ010000192.1 GCA_023300065.1 Akkermansiaceae bacterium | reverse complement strand
TAGAGAATCTGACAAAGATGATCAACTTTATAAGGTTAAGACGATGATCCCTCCTCACGCCCCATTTACGCCCGAGCAAAGCGCGACACTTTCCTCGCTAGTTGCTAGCTTCACCCCTGAACAATCGAGCTGGCTGAGCGGCTTCCTTGCTGGACTTTCCCCACAGGCTGGCACGGCCACGGCTGCTGCCACGCCCTTGACCGTCCTTTTTGGGACGGAGTCTGGGAATTGCGAGGCCCTTGCAGACAAAACGGTGAAGGCTGCCAAGAAGAAGGGCCTCAAGGCCTCCATGAAAAACCTCGCAGACCTCAAACCGAGCGATCTCGCTGAGTTCACACAGATGGTGATCATCGTCAGCACTTGGGGGGATGGTGAGGCCCCGGAAACGGTGGAGGGCTTTTACAATGCCTTCCTTAAAGAAACTCCGGATCTTAAAGGCACCCGTTTCTCAGTCTGCGCTCTCGGCGATAGTTCCTACGAGCAATATTGTGAAATCGGGAAAGTCTTTGACTCCCGTCTGGAGCTTCTGGGGTCCGAGCGCTTTACCGAGCGGGCAGACTGCGATGTCGATTTTGAGGACTCTTTTTCCGCATGGCTGGACCGCGTCCTCTCACAAGCGGGGCAGGGCGGTGTCATGGTGCCTGACTTCGCCGCCGTGGCCGCTGGGCCCGCCATCGAATACAGTAAAAAGAACCCTTTCCCCGCCGAGGTGCTGGACAACGTTCTCTTGAATGGCGCCGGAACTGCGAAGGAGACGATCCACGTGGAATTCTCGCTCGAGGGCTCCGGCCTAGAATATGAAGCGGGCGATGCCCTAGCGGTCGTTCCCGTAAATGCCGACGATGTCGTCGCGGACCTTCTCAAGGCCACCGGCTTTTCCGAAAGCGAAGAAGTTGAGATTAAAGGGGGCGAGAAATTCCCGCTCGCCACTGCTCTCCGCGATCAGTTAGACATCACCGCCGTCTCCCGTGCGATCGCTCGTAAGTATCTCGCTCTCGCCGATAATGCGGACTTGGCAAAGCTCCTTTCCGACGAATCAAAAGCGGAGTTCCGCGACTGGATCTGGGGCCGTCAAATCATTGATCTTCTCCAAGAGTTCCCGATTACGGAACTGACCGCACAGCAATTTGTGAGCATCTTGCGGAAGCTGCCGCCGCGTCTTTACTCTATCGCCTCCAGCCCCAAAGCCCACCCCGGTGAGGTGCACCTCACCGTCGCCGCTGTGCGATATGAGGGGCATGGGAAAGCGCGCAAAGGAGTCGCTTCCACCTGCCTCGCTGATCAAGCACCCATCGGCTCAAAGTCGCTGGTCTATGTCCACCGTAACAAGAATTTCCGACTTCCTGAAGATGATGCCACGCCCATCATCATGGTCGGACCGGGGACAGGGATTGCGCCCTTCCGTGCCTTCGTCGAGGAGCGGGCAGAGCGCGGCGCGACGGGTGAGAGCTGGCTCTTCTTTGGCGACCAAAAATACAACTTTGACTTCCTCTACCAGCTGGAGTGGCAAGACCACCTCAAGGAGAAAAGCCTGACTCGTCTCGATGTCGCTTTCTCCCGTGACCAGCCGGAAAAAGTCTACGTGCAAGACATCATGCGCCAGAACTCGGCCGAGCTTTTCGCCTGGTTAGAAAAAGGCGCGGCCTTCTACGTCTGTGGTGATGCCGAGCGCATGGCCAAGGATGTTCACCAAGTTCTGATCGAAGTCGTGATGGAGCACGGGAGCCGTTCTGAAGAAGAAGCTACCGCCTACGTCGACCAATTAAAAAAGGACAAGCGCTACCAGCGCGATGTTTACTAAAATCCCCACCCTATTTTGCCATGAGTGAAGAAAAAAAACTCGCCCACAACGAGTCTATGAAGATCGAGAGTAACTACCTGCGCGGCACGCTCGCGGAGGGACTTGCTGACACCTCAACCGGTGGTCTCACCGAGGATGAACAGCAGCTCCTGAAATTTCATGGATGCTACCTCCAAGACGACCGCGACATCCGCGCAGGGCGCCGGAAAAATAAATTGGAAAAGGCCTTCAGTTTCCTAATCCGCGTCCGCGTCCCCGGCGGTGTCGCCACGCCTGCCCAGTGGATCAAGATGGATAATCTGGCCGATGACTACGCGAACGGAACGATCAAGCTCACGACCCGCCAAGCCTTCCAGCTCCACGGCGTGATCAAGACTCAGCTCAAGAAAACGATCCAAGAAATCAACGCCGCTGCCATGGACACCATCGCGGCCTGTGGTGATGTAAACCGGAATGTGATGTGCAATCCCAACCCGTTCTTGAGCGAAGCCCACGCGGAGATTCTGAAAATTTCCCAAGAAATTAGCGACCACCTCACACCTGCCACAAAGGCGTATCATGAGATTTGGCTCGATGGTGATAAGGTGGAATCGACCGCCGAAGAAGTAGAGCCGATTTATGGCAAAACCTACCTCCCGCGTAAGTTCAAAATTGCAGTGGCGGTGCCTCCCTCAAACGATGTCGATATTCATGCGAACGATCTCTCCTTCGTAGCAATCGTGGAGAACTCGAAAGTCGTCGGCTACAATGTCGCGGTCGGCGGCGGTATGGGAATGACCCATGGTGCGCCTGAGACCTACCCACGGCTTGCCGATATCATCGGCTTCTGCACCCCTGAGCAGGTGGTGGATGTTTCGGAAAAAGTCCTCCTCGTGCAACGTGACTTTGGGGACCGCACGAACCGGAAGCACGCTCGGTTGAAATACACGATCGATGACCGCTCCGCTGAGTGGTTTCTCGAAAGGCTCAACGAATACCTCGGCTATGATTTAGAGCCAGCTCGCGAGTTCAAGTTTGAACACAATGGCGACCGCTTTGGCTGGGTTGAAGATCATGAAGGTGACTTCCACCTGAACCTCTTTATCGAAGGTGGCCGGGTCCGTGACCGGGCCCGCACCGGCCTCCGTAAGATTGCAGAAATCCATGAAGGCGACTTCCGGCTAACCGGAAACCAGAACCTCATCATTGCCAAGGTCTCCGCCGCGAAGCGCCCGGAGGTTGAGGCACTCCTTGAGGAATACGGACTCCTGAAATCGCATGAGCAATCCGCTCTACGTCTGAACTCCATCGCCTGTGTTTCGCTTCCCACCTGTGGCCTCGCCCTCGCGGAAGCTGAGCGCGCCTTGCCTGGCGTGGTGACTGATTTGGAAAACGTCCTTGAGGACTGTGGACTGCGTCATGATGCAATCACGATCCGTATGACCGGTTGCCCGAACGGCTGCGGTCGTCCGTTCCTCTCAGAGATTGCCTTCGTGGGCCGTTCTCCCGGGAAATATAATCTCTACCTCGGTGGAGGCCACGCCGGTGATCGTCTCAATAAACTCTACCGTGAGGCGGTGACACGGGAGGAGATCCTGACCATCCTCACGCCCATCATTCGTGACTACGCAAAGTCGCGGGAGGAAGGGGAGAAGTTTGGCGATTTCGTGATTCGTGCCGGATACGTCGCGGCCACGATTCAAGGGCTCGATTTTCACGCGAACCTAAAGGCGGGAGCCACGCGGACTTAAAATCATGGCGACGCTCATTTCAGAGGCTAGCGAGATTGCCGAGGTGCTAGAAAGTCAGAAGGCGGGCGAGCGGATCGCATGGCTCTACCAGACCTTTGGCGACCGCGTGGTCGCGAGTTCTAGTTTCGGTTTGCAAGCGGCTGTCATGCTGCATCTGATTGCAAAGCATGCGCCAAAGATCCCCGTTGTGTTTGTCGATACTGGGTATCTTTTTTCCGAAACCTATCGGTATATTGAGGAGCTGAAGGAGAAATTTGAGATCGATCTGCGCCACTACGTGCCGAAGATGACGGCGGCGCATCAGGACACGATTTTTGGGAAACTCTGGGAGAGTGACCCTCAGAAATACGCTAAGATCAATAAGGTCGAGCCGATGAACCGGGCCTTGCAAGAGGTCGGCGGAGACATCTGGCTCAGTGGATTGCGGCGGAGCCAATCGGCGACGCGGGCCGAGCGACCTTTGGCAGAACAGCAGGGGAGCACCGTGAAGGTTTATCCCATTCTTGATTGGGGGGAGGCTCAGGTCTCGGCCTGCTTCTGTGATGAGAAACTCCCCCCCCACCCGCTTAAAAAAGAGGGGTATGTCACGATGGGTGATTGGCATTCCACTCGGAAACCAGTCGCTGGTGAGGGGGCTGAAGGCACCCGTTTCAATGGTCAAAAATATGAGTGTGGACTCCACGAAGACTCTGGCCAAAATGACTTCCAGATTTAACCACCTAACTTAAAACGTAAAACTCATGAGCATTGCTTCCAACATCGTCGATACCGTCGGTAACACTCCTCTCATTCGATTGAACAAGGTCACCGAGGGGCTCGACTGTGAGGTCTTCGTGAAGGCCGAATTTTTCAACCCGCTCTTCAGCGTAAAGGACCGCATTGGGAAGGCCATGATCGAGGCTGCTGAGGTCGATGGGAGCCTGAAACCTGGCGGCACAATTGTGGAGGCCACTTCTGGGAACACTGGGATCGCGCTCGCCTTCGTGGCCCGTGCGAAGGGATATCAGTGTGTTTTAACGATGCCTGAGACGATGTCGATCGAGCGCCGTATTCTCCTCCGCAGCCTCGGTGCGCAGATCGTGCTGACTCCTGGGGTCCGCGGAATGGGGGGAGCGATTGCGAAAGCGAAACAGATTCTAGCCGAGACGGAAAATTCCTTTGGCCCGAGCCAGTTTGATAATCCCGCGAACCCGCAGGTTCACCGCGAGACGACCGCCGAAGAAATCTGGCGTGACACGGAAGGTCAGATCGATGCCATCGTGGCAGGAGTCGGCACGGGCGGAACGATCACTGGAGTGGGCGAGGTTTTGAAGGCGAAGAATCCTGATTTTAAAGTCTTTGCAGTGGAGCCAGAGAACAGCTCCGTGATCGGTGGTGGTTCCCCTGGTCCGCATAAAATCCAAGGGATCGGCGCAGGGTTTATCCCCGGGAATTTGAATACCGCCATCATCGATGAGGCCTTGAGCGTCACGAATGAGGAAGCCTTTGAAATGGCTCAGAAACTGGCTCAATTGGAAGGGATTCCCGCCGGGATCTCAACCGGCGCGAATGTGGCCTCCGCCCTCAAAGTCGCGGCGCGGCCCGACTTCAAAGGGAAGCGCATCGTGACCGTCGGGTGTTCCTCAACCGAGCGTTACCTCAGCACCCCACTAGCAGAGACCTACCGTGAAGAAGTGAGCAACCTGCCCATCGCAGATCTCCCTGAGTAAAGGATCTGAAGCCTGATCATTTTCAAAAACTCCGATCTGAAAAGGTCGGAGTTTTTTTGTGTGAATGGGAGCGATTCCCGGAGGGCAGAGGGAAAATTATCCTTACCGGGATTTAGTCGATCAGGAGCCTACGCACCGGCGAGTGATCTTTTCAGGATCTTTCCGGTCAACCCTTTGGGTGTGCCTGATATCGCCCCAATTTTGGGGTGAGAGAGTCTACGCTCCGACGAGCCAGTAGACGGGCTGTGGCCAGAATCCGAGGATGACGACGAAGCCGGTGAGGACCGCGATGACATAGAATGAAAGTGGACGGATCTTGAAAGGGGTGTCGTCGAGCGAGTTCCTCCAATACATCGCGCGGATGATTTGGAAGTAGTAATAGAATCCAGCGGCGACGCCGATGAAGCCTAGGACGACGGGGACCCAGAGGCCGCCGGTGACTGCCATTTTGAAGGCGAGGAATTTGCCCCAGAATCCGGCGGTGAGCGGGAGTCCGGCGAGCGCGCCGATGATGACGGCGGTCATGAAGGCGAGGGCAGGATGGCGTTCGCCGAGTCCCTCGAAGGCGGAGATCTCATCCGATCCGGTATTACGATGAACCACGGCGAGGATGAAGAAGGCCGCGAAGGTCATGACGAGGTAGATCGCGAGGTAGAAGGCGATGACTTCCTTCGAAGTCAGATCGCTTCCAGCATTCCACGCGGCGAAGGGTAGGAGGATGAATCCGGCATTCGCGATGGAGGAATAAGCAAGGAGGCGCTTGAAGTTGGTCTGAGGGATCGCGGCGAGGTTACCAAGAAGGATGGTCGCACCGGCGAGGACGGCGAGGATGAGGAGGATCTGATCGCGGATCAGGCCATCGGCAGCAAGGAAGGGCTCCAAGACGCGGATCGCGATGACGAAGCCGGAGGCCTTTGAGGCGATGGATAGGAAAGCGGTGGTGGGAGTCGGCGCGCCTTGGTAGACGTCGGGAATCCAGAGATGCATCGGGACCGCGCCAACCTTGAAGGCGAGCGAGATGATGACGAGGGCGAGGCCGAAGAGGAGGTAAGT
>JALZWJ010000191.1 GCA_023300065.1 Akkermansiaceae bacterium | reverse complement strand
CGAGCAAGGCGGACACGGCTGGTGAGGACGACGGAGTTTTCCTCATCGTGCCCCGTCATCCAATCTGCAGGATGTTTGAGAAGGGTTGAGAAACGCATCATGACGTGACAGCTCCTTTCTTAGTTGATTTTTCAAGCGCGTCGATGAGGTCCTTCACCTTTGCCGCTTCTTCAAAATTTTCAGAGATCACGGCAGCCTTGAGCTTAGCATCGAGATCCGAGCGCTCATTCCGCAGAGCTTGCTGTTTGACCAGCCCATCTGGAACGTAGCCCATGTGAACGAGCCCCTTATGCATGGAAGGGAGACGTTGTGCAATTTCCCCCGCAAAGGCGCGGTAGCAATCGGGGCAACCGAGCCTGCCGACCTTCTGCAAGTCCTCTAAAGTGAAGTCACAGCTGGTGCATTTCCCGCTTGATGGGAAGGGCGCTAGATCGGCAATCGCCGCAGCAGGAGCCGCTGCACCCAGCAGTTCTTCAGCCATTAGCAACCCTTCCGGATTCATGATTCCCTGGGCCTGGGCACAGGCTTCACACAGGACAAACTTCTTCAGTTTTCCGTCCGCGACCTGCGTGTAAAACACGGTGGCTTTTTCCTGACACGAATCGCACTTCATCGACACCAAAAAGGTAGCCACTCCCTGACTAATGGCTACCGAAAATTACAAATTCATAACAAGAAATCGTGGACGACATACAGAATGGCTCTCTTCAGCTAGGTTTCGGTCTGGTATCAAGCGCACCGATTCGCTCACGGGGGATTCCCTCGCCGCGAAACTTCTTTGATCATTTCTTGCTCAAAAAATCCTCTGCACTAAGTTTGCTCCGACATGAAAAGCTCACAATTTCTCAATGAAATGTTCGGCCTCGAAGGCAAAACAGCAGTCGTCATCGGTGGTACCGGCGAGCTGTGCTCCTACATGGCTTTAGGACTGGCGAAAGCCGGAGCGGAGGTCGTGCTCGTAGGCCGTAACGAGAAAAAGGCCAATGAGCGCCTTGAAGTCATCCGAGAAGCTGGTGGCACCGGATACTTTGCGCACGCGGACGCCGGCGATCGCCAGTCCCTGAACGAACTCTTGGACTCCGTCGTGGAGCAGTCCGGTAAAGTGGACATCTTGGTCAATGGCGCAGGGATCAACTCCCCCACCCCCTTCGTCGAGGTCACCGATGAGGAAGCTCTGAATATTCTCAACGTAAACCTCGTAGGGGTGATGCGCGCTTGCCAGGTCTTTGGTAATTACTTCCTGAGCCGAGACGTGCAGGCCTCCATCATTAACCTTGGTTCGATCTCTGGTTTAAATCCCCTCTCCCGCGTCTTCACCTACTCGGCCTCTAAGGCCGCGGTGCATAACTTAAGCCGGAACCTCGCCCGTGAGTGGGCCGACCGCGACATCCGTGTCAACACCCTCGTCCCCGGCTTCTTCCCCGCCGAACAAAACCGCAAGGTGCTGGATGAATCTCGCATCGCGGAAATCCTCCGTCACACTCCAGCCTCACGTTTTGGAAATCCGGACGAGCTGATTGGAGCAACCCTTCTCCTCGCCTCAAACAAAGCGGGCGGCTTCATGACCGGAACTGAGATCGTGGTCGATGGTGGCTTCAATGCGATGACAATCTAATTGCCAATCTGAATTACCGTCTCTCCCACCAGCTGAACGCGGAGAGGATCACGAGCCCGCGCTTCTAAATAGCGCGGGTTTTTTTTGAGCGCGCGGCTCTCAGCTTCTAGCTGATCCCGTTTATTACGAAGAGCGAGTTCTGTCTGCTGTGCATCGACAAGCTCCGCTTCGATCTTTTTCAAGAGCCGATACTGCGGGATCGCGGGAATCAGCAAAGCAACGCACACCACCACGATAAAAAACCAAAAGATCCATAAGGTCGGTTTCCCAAAGAGCCCCTGCCCCTCATCGCCAGAAAGGAATTCAGGAGATCGTGCAGTGTCAGCGCGCTGGCGTCGGGACATGCTGAAACGCTAACACTAGGAATTAATATTACGCAATGCTTAATTACTTTGACGGGCGTTAAGGGGGCCCGTGGGTTCGGAGAGTCTGACAACATAGTTCACGGCAAATCGGCTGACGGACATTCGAATGAGTAAAACATTTACCGTCCTGGAACACGCACTCTCGATGAGACCGGAGCGTTATACAGAAATAATTCCCCCTCGATTACCTTGAAATAGAAAAAACGGAATTTTTTAATCTGCCCTAAACGACCTGTTGTTCGAATGAATTTAATTGATGGCTTCTTCCCTTCGCTAAGTTTACCAATTTCCCATTCAATTTTTCCGGTCTGCGTGCAAAAATCTTCAAAGCTTGGATAAAAATCATTCGCCGAGTCCTTCGACCAAAGTTCAGCAGCCTGCTCAAAGTCCCTCTTTCGACAGGACTCAATGAATACTCGGACTAACTCCTGAGCTTCTTTCTCATTTACGCCCCCTACACCCTTAGCCGAGTAGCACCCATCTGATGAGAAAACCGCGAAAATTAAGGCAATTGAGGATAACAAAAATAATAGTGATTTTTTTCTATTTCCCATATCTTAGCCCTTTTAAAGGAACGTCACTACTACACAGAAGTCTAGCTGGTTGCACAAGCTACTTACCTGCCCCTTAGTTCTGACTAAGTTGCCGACTGGGCTGACATCTCTCAACGCTGTAGGTCTTAAGACATTTTTTTGTGTCGCGTGGACGCAACCCCGATTGGGGTTGGAGATCTGGGGAATTGAGAACCTCGGGTAGGCTCCGCCAACCCGAGGCTTAGGGACGGAACCCCAGTTGGGGTTGAGAATGGGGCCCATTTCATAGAAAAAGCCCGCGGGCTTTCACCTGCGGGCTTTTGAGATTTGGGAACGGGGTCTTTAGCGACCGCCGTAGATGGCGTTGCTGCCGAGAGCTTCCTCGATGCGGAGGAGCTGGTTGTATTTGGCAATCCGGTCGGAGCGGCTCATGGAACCGGTCTTGATTTGTCCGGCATTGGTGGCAACGGCGAGGTGAGCAATGGTGCTGTCCTCAGTCTCGCCAGAACGGTGAGAGATGACGGAGTTGTATCCGTTGATCTTGCCGAGCTCGATGGCGTCGAAGGTCTCAGTGAGTGTTCCGATTTGGTTCACTTTGATGAGGATGGAGTTCGCGACGCCGAGGTCGATTCCCTTCTGGAGGAAGTCAACGTTGGTGACGAAGAGATCGTCTCCGACGAGTTGGATGCGGTCGCCGATTTTGTCGGTGAGGGCCTTCCAACCATCCCAGTCGTTCTCGTCGCAACCGTCTTCGATCGAGTCGATCGGGTATTTTTCGCAGAGTTCAGCGAGGTAAGCGGCTTGCTCGTCAGAGCCACGCTTGGCTCCGTTTTCGCCCTCGAACTTAGCGTAGTTGTAAACGCCGTCTTCGAAGAACTCGGATGCTGCGCAGTCGAGCGCGTAAGTGATGTCCTCGCCCACTTTGTAGCCGGCTTTTTCGACCGCCATGCTGATGGTGTCGAGAGCATCTTCAGTTCCGTCGAAAGTTGGGGCGAAGCCACCTTCGTCGCCCACTGCAGTGGAAAGACCACGG
>JALZWJ010000190.1 GCA_023300065.1 Akkermansiaceae bacterium | reverse complement strand
ATTTCACGATCTTCTTTTTGATCTGTGGGAGGATGCGCTCCACAAAAAGGAGGTCCCGAGTGGGTGGCCATGGGAAATCTGGAACCTTACGGACAAAGGGATCTGCCGTGATGTAGCGGTCGAGGTCCGCCTGTTTAATCGCGGAGTGGACAGCCTCGTGAGAGGCCGTGAAATTAAGATTCACCGGCACTTTGTTCGCAAAGATGACGGCGAGGTTGGCGATCATGCCGCCTTTTCCAGGTGGGAGAATGATGCCCACCCGCTTCTTCTTGGTGGCCATTTTGATCTCTTTTGAAAAAGCAATGGCTGCGCCGAGGAGTTTATCGAAAGGGAGTGCGGAGTCATCGGTGCCATCGAAGAGGGTGTGGTTGGTGGCATGTTTCTTTAGGCCGAGCAGGAGGGCGGTGGCGAGTGAACCATCGAGGAAGTCTCGGCTGGAGAAGGCCTCTTCTGCGCAGGTCATGAGGGCTTCACGATAGCGGGCCACCGTCGCTTTTCCTTTTGGGAGGAGGTTGCCGAAAGAGAGGATGGCGGCGGGGAGCCTGAGAGGTGACTCAATCGAAAGCATGATTTCGTGAGGAACCGTGATTTCTAGAGGAGCGGTGGGTAGGCCGAGGGCACAGAGGGACTGGAGGACCTCGGTAGGAATACGGCAGGGGGCGCCCGGACGGCAGGTTACGGAGCCGGGAATAAAGATGAGGATGCCATTGTCTGCGATTTTTGCGGAGAGATTCTCGCCGACCTCAACCAGCGATTTGTCTGACTTTGAGAAAGCGGCACCTTCGCGCCCGCTTAATTTCAGGTAAGATTCCATCTCAGCATCCAGAACGGATGATTCCTCAACTAACCAGGTGATTTTACGATCGGGTAAGATCGCGGCGAGTTCGCTGGCTTGTTCAGGGTTGAGGCGGCCGGGGATGATCACGCAACCGGTCTTCGGTAAACGGTCAAGGGAACGGACTTCGATAGGTGCACTCATTATCAGAAAACTTGGCGGCGGGTGCCGTCGCGGGATGAAAACACGGAAATGGGCTTGCCAAAATGAAAAATGACGTAGGGATCAGCTTTCTGTCTTCCTGCACCATCGAGGAGTTGTTAAACCTCGTGTCAAATAATCAGCACTATGGAAAAATCAAAAGCAGCCAAAGGGCGCTACTGGAAAGCACAGCTAAAATGCGTGGGGGTTCTCCTCTCGATTTGGTTCATCGTCTCGTTTGGATGTGGGATTTTGCTGCGTGAGTGGTTTGACGCCAATTTCCCGAGTGTCGGCTCGGCTCCCTTTGGCTTCTGGATGGCTCAGCAAGGAGCCATCATTTGCTTTGTTCTTATTCTCGTGGCCTACGCGGTCTGGATGGGACGCATTGAAGATCAATTCGAACAGGAGGAGGGCGCAGAATGAGCCAAGACGGATACAACTACCTGTTTATCGGGATGTCTTTTGCCTTGTATATCTGGATTGCGATCCGCCAGCGGGCGGGATCGACCAAGGAATACTACACCGCGGGTGGTGGGGTTTCGCCTTTTGCGAATGGCATGGCCACGGCGGCGGACTGGATGAGTGCTGCGACCTTTATCTCAATGGCTGGTTTGCTCGCATCGAGCGGTTACGATGGTTCCCGTTTCTTGATGGGGTGGACCGGTGGCTTCGTGCTGCTCACCGTTCTGATGGTTCCTTTTTTACGGAAGTTTGGAAAAGCGACTGTGCCCGATTTCATTGGAGACCGGTATTACTCAAAAACTGCCCGCCTCGTTGCGGTGGTGTGTGCTATTTTTATCTGCCTGACCTATATCATGGGGCAGATGCGCGGAGTCGGCGTGGTGTTTTCCACCCTTTTTGATATCGAGATTTCCACCGGAGTCTGGGTGGGAGGCGCGATTGTCTTCTTCTACGCGGGCCTTGGAGGGATGAAGGGGATCACCTACACCCAAGTTGCACAATATTGCGTCATGGCCTTTGCCTACACGATTCCTGCCATTTTCATCGCGATCGCGCTGACCGGGAATGTCATCCCTCAGTTGGGTTTCATTGGTGATTATACTGCGAATGGGGAATCGGTTCCCTTCCTGCAAAAGCTCAACGACATCAACACCGAGCTGGGCTTCGCGAACTATACCGATGGCTCACTTTCTAAGATCGATATGTTCTGCATCACCGCTGCTTTGATGGCGGGGACGGCTGGGCTGCCGCACGTCATCGTGCGCTTTTTCACGGTGAAGAATGTCAAAGCGGTCCGCACCTCGGCGTGCTGGACGTTGGGCTTCATCGCCATCATTTACCTCACGGCTCCCACGATTGGTGGCTTCGCTCGCGTTAACTTCATCGAGAAGCTGCAAGATACGCCTCGTGAAGAAGCACCGGCGTGGTTTGGCGATTTTGAAAAAACGGGCTACATGAGTTGGTCTGATAAAAATGGCGACGGGAAGATCCAGCACTTCGGTCCCGAGCGGGAGAAGTTGGGTGATATGAACGAGCTGACTTTTAAGCCCGACATCATGGTCATGGCGAACCCTCACATGGGTGGACTTCCTAAGTGGGCCATCGCGCTGCTCATGGCAGGTTGTATCGCGGCGGCGCTATCGACCGCGGCAGGACTACTCTTGGTTTTATCAACCGCGATTTCTCACGACTTGATGAAGAAGATCGTGAAGCCGGATCTCACCGATAAAGAAGAGATCAAATACGCACGCCTCGCTTCACTGGGAGCCTTGCTCATTGCGATTTACTTCGGGATTAATCCACCCTCGGCCTTCATCGCGAAGACCGTGGCCTTTGCCTTCGGCATGGCCGCGTCATCCTTCTTCCCGACTTTGTTGATGGGGATCTTCTCCCGTCGTATGAACAAGCA
This sequence comes from Akkermansiaceae bacterium, assembly GCA_023300065.1. Lineage (GTDB taxonomy): Bacteria > Verrucomicrobiota > Verrucomicrobiia > Verrucomicrobiales > Akkermansiaceae > SW10. The sequence continues at coordinate 357 of JALZWJ010000190.1, read as the reverse complement.
GGGCGCGATTGCCGGCATGGTCGCCGGTATTGGGTTTACGCTCGGTTACATCATCTACTTCCAGTTTATGGGAGGGACGAAGGATCAGTATTTCTTGGGAATCTCTCCTGAGGGAATCGGCTTCATTGGAATGCTTCTCAACTTTGGGGTCGCAGCAATCGTGGCCGCCTTCACCCCAGCTCCGCCGAAAGAAGTCACCGACCTCATCGATAGCGTCCGCTATCCAGGAGGAGAGGAGACGGCGGCGTCAGACCACTAGGTCGAATGGCTCTCGGCTAAGACCATCTTGATGAGTTTTACCACAGAGACGCAGAGGCCAGAGAGTGACGCGGAGCATGATAGGACGTGTTTTTGGTC
>JALZWJ010000189.1 GCA_023300065.1 Akkermansiaceae bacterium | reverse complement strand
GTTCGCCAAGGGAACGGGATTTGTAAAAGAGGAGAAGACGTATTACTCGGCAAAAAAGCGGCTCATCCATCAAAGGATGGAGCTGAGTAAGTTCACCAAAGGCAAAGGCTAGCCGCCCTGCGGTTTCCCTTCTTCTACTTTCCTCACCCGCGTGGGTGAAATTCTTTGTGCACGGCCTTGAGGCGCTTTTGATCGACGTGGGTGTAGATCTGGGTCGTGGCGATGTCGGCGTGGCCTAGGAGTTCCTGAATGACGCGGAGATCTGCGCCGTTTTCAAGGAGGTGGGTGGCAAAGGAATGGCGGAGGAGGTGCGGGTAGATGTTTTGGGAAATGCCGGCCTGTTTGGCGCGTTCTTTGACAATCTGCCGCACGCGATCGGTGGAAAGCGAGCCGCCGCGAATGGAGAGAAAGATAAAGGAAGAGGTTTTCTTGGTGACCAAGGTGGGCCGCTCATTGGTGAGGTAGGCCTCAAGGGCGGTGAGGGCCTTTTTCCCCACTGGCACAAGCCGGGTTTTATTCCCCTTACCGGTGATGCGGAGGAAGTGGTCTTCGGTGTCCAGATACTCGAGCCGTGCGCCGCAGAGCTCGGAGAGGCGCAGCCCGGAGGCGTAGAAAAGCTCCAGCATTGCGAGGTCTCGGCGGCCTAGCTTTTTTTCGGGGTCGATGGAGGCCAGGAGTTGCTCGACGGCTTGCGCGTTGAGTGTTTCGGGAAGTTTTGCTGGGGCCTTGGGGGAGAGGAGGGGCTCTGCCGGATCGACTTCGATGTGGCTTCTCTTCTGTAGGAAGCGGAAGAAGATCTTCAGGTGAACGATCGCGATGCGGAGGGATGAGGCATCGAGCTCGCTCTTGCGGAGGGAGCTGAGAAAGGCTGAGAGCTCATCGGTGCCGAGGTCCCGCCATTCCTTATGGCCTTTTTTTTCACACCACGGGAGGAGCTTGTCGAGAGTTTGGCGAACCGAGAGTTGGTAGGCGGTCGAGAGCCCCCGCTCCGTGGCGAGGTAGAGGATGAAGCTATCGACTTGAAACTCCATGAGACTCAGGAGGTGGAGTTAGAGACAAGGCAGCCTGGGCAATCCTGCACGTAGTGGCCTGGTGTTACTTCTTTGAGTTGTGGCGCTTTATCGGTGAGGCATTTTGAAGGATCTCCGAGGGTGTTGCGCTCGTGGAAGGAGCAAGAGGTCGGGACCGCGTTGAGGTTCGGCGGGAGGCCGGGAATGGTGTAGAGGGTTTCTCCTTTTTCATGCATCGCGGGGATGCTTTTGAGAAGGGCGCGGGTGTAAGCGTGGCGCGGTTTGGCAAAAAGGTCGGCGGTGGTGGATGACTCTACGATACGGCCAGCATACATGACGTTCACTTTGTCGCAGACTTGTGAGACGACGCCGAGGTCGTGGGTGACGAGAATGACGGCGGTGCCGAGTTTCTCTTGGCGGTCTTTAATAAGGTCTAAGACCTGCTTCTGAACCGTAACATCGAGTGCGGTGGTGGGCTCATCCGCGATGAGAATCTCTGGGCGGGTGATGAGGGCCATGGCGATCATGACGCGCTGGCGCATCCCGCCGGAGAACTCGTGCGGGTAGGATTGAATCCGTTTTTCGGCATCGGGAATGCCAACTTCTTCCAACGCCTCAATGGCACGGTGGAGTGCTGGCTGGCCCTTGAGCCCCTCGTGGAGTTCCAGCGGCTCGGTGAGCTGCGCGGAGATCCGCATGGAGGGATTCAGCGAGGTCATGGGATCCTGGAAAATCATGGAGATTTTTTTCCCTCGGATGGTGCGGAGAGTTTGCTCATCTGCCTTCAAAAGGTCAGTGCCCTCGAACATGGCGGATCCTGCGTGGATACGTCCCGGAGGCTGGGGGATGAGGCCAAGGAGCGAGTAACAGGTCACGGATTTACCAGATCCAGATTCCCCGACGATGCCGAGGGTCTCTCCTTTTTCGAGGGAAAACGAGACATCATCAACGGCGTGGACGATGCCATTACGAGTGTGAAAACGGGTGGTGAGGTTTTTAACATCAAGAATGGCCATGGATCGGGGGTAGTTTGCGGTAGGAGCCTGTAATCAAAAGAAAAAAGTATGGAGTAAAAGGACAGGCGTGTTGCCTCACAAGAGAGGGCAGCCTACGGGACTCAACTTTGAGTAGGCGAGAGTCCCGATTGCCTCATAAAAGAGGACACCATGGGATTGTTTGAGGAGGGCGATCAAGCGAGGCAAAGAAGGCTTTCAAAACCTTTTAGGCGTTTCATCAATGTTCTTTTTACGGATTTCCATGGCTGGCGCCATCAGGTCTTTTTTTATGATTAAATGGGGCTGGCGTTCGATGAGAGCTATTTCGCGGAGGGGGCAGCTCTTGTAAAACAACATGCCTAGATTGTTCATAGTGAATCGGAGCGTGCATTCTCAGACAGGTGGTGTAAGCTATTAGTTGCATGCATTTTCTCTCTTTCGTTAACCCGACTTATCTCTATGTTTGTCTAGCTTCTCTTAGTTTTAGTCGCGGTGAGGTGGTGATTTCAGAGTTCTTAGCTTCGAATTCAGGAGTCCTTGGAGCGGGCTTTTTTGATGAAGACGGAGATAGCTCTGACTGGATCGAGATTGAGAACAGGGGAGCGAGTGACGTCGATCTCTCCAATTATCGTTTGGTCGATCATATCGATGATGTCGCCACCGCAACGAATGGATGGGTTTTTCCGGACGTGACTCTGGAAAGCGGATCGTTTTTGGTGGTGTTTGCCTCTAGTAAAGATCGACGAGTGGATCTCTCTGGAAATACGGTGAGCACGCTTCATACAAACTTCGGGCTCAGTGCCGATGGTGAATATTTAGCCCTCATCGATTCGGCTGGGGCGGTTTTGAGCGAGTTTGGCCCTTCGTACCCGGCTCAGATGCAAGATATCTCTTATGGTCTAGGGGGACCAAGTAACGATGTCCGTGGTTTTTTTACGGATCCGACTCCTGGGAGTCAGAATACGGTGTCGACGAGTGGACAAGTCGCCGACACTAATTTTTCAGTATCTCGCGGACTTTATGATGCACCTTTTAATTTAGAGATTACGAGTGAGACGCTTGAGAGTGAGATTCGGTTCACGACCGATGGGAGCACACCCTCGGAGACGAACGGTATCATTTACTCAGGCCCGATTGCGATTACCGGAACTACCGTGGTGAGAGCGGCCGCTTTCCGGAGCGGGTTGTTCCCGACGAACGTCGATACGCAAAGCTATCTGTTTCTTGATGATGTTCGGACTCAGTTCTCGAATGGTAATGCGCCCGCTGGTTGGCCCAGCGGCTCGGTGAATGGCCAAGTCTACAATTATGGAATGGATGCAAGGATCAGTAATGAAGGAAATGCTCAGGAGATGATAGCCGCTCTCTCCGCGATCCCCTCAGTGATGCTGACCTCAGACGTTGGGAATTTTACGAATTCGGAAGATGGTATTAATTCGAATGCTTCGACTCGTGGCCTTGAGCAACCTGGGAATATCGAAATCATCGGAGGGTCTGAAGATTTAAATATTTCAGCTCGGTGTGGTTTACGGATTCGCGGAGGGGCGAGCCGCCGTTCGAGTAACCCAAAGCATGCCTTTCGGACCTTCTTCCGTTCTGAATATGGGGATTCAGCCCTAGCATTCCCCATCTTTGGCGCTGAGGGAGTGGATGAGTTTAGAAGAATCGATTTCCGCACTGCTCAAAATTACTCGTGGTCTCTTGAGGGCGACACTGAGCAAAATACTTTTATCCGAGAAGTCTTAGGTCGAGATCTCCAAGCCGCTAACGGTGACCCCCACACACGCAGTCGCTACTACCACCTTTACCTAAATGGGATTTATTGGGGACTCTATATGAGCCAAGAACGGGCCCAAGCGGATTGGGGCAGTAGCTACCTCGGTGGGGATTCTGATGAATATGATGCTCTCAAATCCTCCGGGACGGCCTCGCCCGATGGCAGTGGAGCTGGGGCGACTCGCTACGATAGTGAGGCGACAGACTTAAACGTCGAGCCTGCCATTCCTTTTCAAGGCACCGATGTGCTTGGCGCAGACTGGCGCCGTCTGTGGGAGCTGATGCAAGAGCAAACTCAAGCGGGGAACGCGACCGCGGCACGCTACTTTGAGATGCAAGGACTCAATCCCGATGGCACC
>JALZWJ010000188.1 GCA_023300065.1 Akkermansiaceae bacterium | reverse complement strand
AAGTGTGAACGGCTGAATTGATCTTCATACCACGCACCCGCTGCCCCCACCACCAGCAGCGATGCGGGATGGGCGCACTTCGGGCGCCTCATTTCCGATTCAAGATCAAAGGCTCGTGCCTCGTTTTCCCGCCCAAAGACCCAGGGCGCCGCTACGCTTTGCCGCTGGGCTACGTGAGATCGCCCCTATTGGGGCTGGGGAGTTGGTCTCTGAAATATCCCTAGCTCGATCGCCCTGGGGGGCGGATGGTGTGTTTTTCCTTTTCTATTAAAAATCCGATCTTATTTTGATCCGCAATGAGTGATTTAAAGATGGTGCTAGCCGTAGGTGTTTTTGGAAGTCTGATGCTGTCGAGTTGCGAGAAGGGGGCTGAGCAGGTGGAGGGTGAGGTGAATCCGGGGCAAGCGCTCGTGATGGAGTCAATCGCAGCTCATGGTGGATTAGAGAAGTGGTATGGGAATGGTCAGTTCCAGTTTCAGTGGACTTACTATCAAACGGATAAGGGGCCAGAGGTCGTGCTTGATTCAATCCAAACGGTGGACACTAAGAGCTTAGCGGTGGCACATACCGTTCCGGGAAGCGATACGGTCTTTGGCTGGAATGCGGGGGAGACTTGGATCAACGAGGGAGGGGCTTTTAAGGCACCACCTCAATTTTGGTCGCTCTTGCCTTACTATTTCGTAGGGATTCCCTTTGTCTTTAACGATGAGAATGCGGCGTTTGAGCTGCTCCCTGAGAAGAAGGAATTTGAGGGGGCGAGGTATGATCAGGTGAAGATCACCTATTCACAGGAGGCTGGGGAGTCGCCAGATGACTACTATGTTCTCTTGATCGATACCGAGAGTAAGCTCGTCCGTGGAGCGTATTACACGGTGACTCATCCACTCGTGGTGGGACCTGAGGGGCCAGGGCCTGAGAAGTTTATTTCGCTCGATAACCTTCAGGAATTTAGCGGGATCAAGATCGGGACGGGAAACCGGACCTTCACGATGACGGATGGTGAGATCGGGGCGCAGATGCGCTACTCTGAGGTGCGGGGAATCAAGTTCCTGCCAGAAGGGACGGTGGATCTCGCGATCCCAGCAGGCGCGAAGATTTTAAAGTAAACTCCTAGTTTTCTTAAATCACGGTCCCGAAAGGGGCTGTGATTTTTTTTTGTCTCAAGAGACCTGCTTGAGGCGGTCGGTGGCGTAGGTGGCGAGGGCGGCTTTGATTTCGTCACGGACGCGGCGGAAGAAGACGAGTTGCTCGGCTTCTGATCCGGGGGCGTGGGCGGGATCGTCGAAGGGGAGGTGGAGGCGCTCGGCTGGGCCGGGGAAGTCTGGGCAGCATTGGTTCACGTTTCCGCAAACTGTAATGATGGTTTCGATCTCTTGATTGAGGAATTGATCGAGATTTTTTGAGCGGTGGTGGGAGATGTCGATGCCGATTTCAGCCATCGCTTTGACGGCAAGTGGGTGGACGTATCCGGCTGGGTCTGAGCCGGCGCTTTCAATCTGGAAATGATCTCCGAGGTCTTGTTTCAGGATGCCTTCGGCGAGGTGCGAGCGGCAGGAGTTACCAGTGCAGAGAATGAGAATGGTGGGCTTGTTCATGTGGAGACAAATGAGGTGTGAAATTTGAGTGTTTATCGGGGCTCTTCTTAGCGTTTGATGGGGAGTTGAGGCGAGGAGTCCCGCGGGAGGGGGAGGAGGAGCCGATACGTTCGCCAGCGAGGGCGTTGGAGCGGAGGATGGAGCCATCGCCAGGGGTGTCGCCATTATCGCTGAGTTTGTTGTTTGAGGGTGACCCCAGCAGCGCGGAAGCGGAGGGAGATTACGGTTCCGTTTGGAACGGCTAGCGTGGTGATGCGGGAGACCGGAACGCCTTGCTGCATGGGGAGCGCGGCGGTGGTGAAGTTTTTCGCTTGGTTGAGGTCGAGGTCGTTTTTGTCAAAGATGCCCCAGACCAGCGTGAGGCCCCAAAAAAAGGCTCGCGGCACGATGGTAAACATGCCCGAGCCTTTTATTTTGAAGTGATGTGAAAGTGAGAGGCTTGCTCTACTTGCCCTCGTTCAAGCTCCAGCCGTATTCGGTGAAGGTGATTTTCATTTTTCCGGGAGTGATCTTTTTCTCTTTGAAGTAGGGGGCAACGAATGCTTCGACGGAGCCGGATTGTTTGATGAAATCTTCCTTAAACCAGTCGAAGATGGGCGATAAGGCGAGGTTGCTACCGGAGAGTTTATTCTTGTCGCTAGCGAGGAAGGCTACGGTTTGCTCTTCGAGTTGGGTTTCGAGTTTGGAGCCGGTAAAGGCTTCTGCGCGGAGGGGCGGGCAACCGGCGGAGGCGCAGTTGACGGCGAAGTGGATGCGTGGCTCTTTGTAGACTTTGCGGAGATACTCGTGCTCGATTTGGTCGAGAGTGAAGTGGTAGTTAAACGCTTTGACCGATTTTATCTTCCAAGGGCCATCCTTATGAATGTCATCTTTGAAGGATTTGATCGGGTAGTGCTTGAGGACGAGGTCAAGGGTGCCGGCATTGTAGAGGTTGATGAGGAAAGAGAGTTGCTCAGGTTCTTTCCAGCCTTGGAATTCCAGAAGAGTGACTTCGGAGAGTTCCTTGAGGTAGGCTTGGAGTTTCGGGTGATCTGCTTTGAGGGCCTTATACTTGACGCCAGTGGGGACGACGTGTTTTGCGAGGATCTCAGTGAATGCCTTGTGCTCCTGATCGATCGCGAGGAGGGAGGAAGAAGCAAATGCTAAGGTGGTGAGAGAGAGGAGGAGGGTTTTCATTGTAGTATTGATTAAGACGTAATATCAGCGGATTTATTCCTTTTAAATGAGGGATCCGCCACAGGATGAGCCGGAACCAGCAGTGCAGCCGAAGCAATGGGCGGCGGTGCGGATGGGAAGGGCGGTGAATTTTTTGAGGTCAATATTCCAGACGTCTAAAGGCGTGTCATCTTTAAGCTGCATGTTGAGCTGTTGGTTGAAATCACAGTCGAAGACGCGGCCCTCCCAGTCGACGCTGATGGTGTCGCGACACATGAGGCCGTTGATGGAGGCGGGGTTGAAGTTTTCGACGAG
>JALZWJ010000187.1 GCA_023300065.1 Akkermansiaceae bacterium | reverse complement strand
GAGTCAGCGGTGTCGCGAGGGAGCGCGAAGACCCGGCTTATTACGCTTCGAAATACCACGTGGGAACCGATCACTCGGACGGTGGCTTTGAATGAGGTGATCGGCCTGCAAGATGGCGGGCCGCGCGAGGTCCGACTCTTTCACCCTTATGAGGAAGTTCTTGGCCGCGGGTTAACTGCGACTGATACGGTGGATATTACGATCCATCCTTTCCGGAGTCTCCTTCTCATGGTGACGACTGAGGGATGCGCAGAACCCTCGTTGGCAGAAGGGCCTTACCGGGTGATCAAGCATCTTGCGGGGCAAAGCCCAGTGATCGAGAAACTCACGCCAATCTCTCTCAAAAACCCTTGGCATCGCAAGCTCGGTGATCTGTCGGCAATCGATCTCCCTTCTGATTGGGAAGCTCTTTACGAGAGCACCTGCTTTGCTGCGGATAATAATGCGCTAGAAATCCGCAGCCTCGCACGCTCTGGCCCAACGGGGATCCGTGCCGTGGAGAAAGCGCGTGCAGCATTCCTGAATCAGCCTCTGATCAAAGGACGTGCGCTTTGGGATAGGTTCCTCTTCGATGGTGATGTCTCGACTGATTTCGATGTCTATTCCGTAGGGAAAGATGCTCGTCTTTCTGGAGGTGGTTTACGTGTCGATTTCACTAAATTGACGTCCTTTGATCGACTGGTTTTGAGGACGCAGGCGCAAGACAGGACTCTCATTCATCTTCTTGTGAGTGGTGCTGAGTTTAGCACGGATCTCTCCGCTTGGACACGGGCTGAGGAGGTTATCCAAGATGGCTCGACGCTCTCTCTCTACCCGCCTGCGGGTGGCCAATGGCGCTACTTCCGCATGAAAGATGGGCCCGAAAAGATCACCGAGATTGAAGCGTGGAATGGGGACGTCATGCTTCCGCGTGAAGGCTGGCGTGCCAGTAACCTCTTCGCTCACCCGAATGCCCTTCCGGCGGTGAGGGCTTGGCAGGCGAAAGTCACGGTGGATGAAATCACCCCGACTTCTTATCTCTGTGTTGCAGTCGATGGTCAACATGGCGTGGAGGGATGTTATGCCGCGCTGCGGATTGGCGATCGCCTGATCGGCTCACCAGATCGTGCCGCCTCATATCCTTCGAATTCTTGGGAGTATCCAGTTCGCCGCCTAAAGACTGGTTATACCTACTTTTTCCCGCTCGATGATTCCATGGTAGGGCAAGAGATGGAAGTGGTCCTTCTGGGGATGAAGGGCGGGGGCGCAGAGCTCAAGCCGTCGGTCTGGTTGACTGCTCGTGAGATTCCTTTTACTTCGGAAATCGTGAAGTAGATCTGATCTGCTCTTAGATTCGGGGCTTTTCAGCTCGCGTAACTCGTCCTAAAAGCTTCCCCAGCAGATATGATGAGGATTTTATTTTTAGGAGATGTGGTGGGCTCGCCCGGCCGGAATGCTGTGACGCAAAACCTCGCCGCGATTAAAGAGGAGCATGAGATCGATTTCATTGTGATTAACGGTGAGAACGCGGCAGGAGGGCGGGGGATCACCCCGAAGATCTGTATCGACCTCTTAAGGGCCGGTGCTGCGGTTGTGACAACTGGTGACCACGTGTGGGATCAGAAAGAGATCTTAGACTACTTCCCGAACGAGCCGAGACTACTGCGACCAATCAATTTCGTGGATGCCCCGGAGCTGGGTCAGTTGTCTTAGAGACCAAGAAGGGGAAGGTCGCAGTAATGAATGCGATGGGCCGGACCTTTATGAATCCTCCCTTGGAAAATCCCCTCACGCTCCTTGAAGCGGAGATCGAGAGGCTTAAGGGAGATGGAGTGAAGATGATGATGGTAGACTTCCACGCCGAGGCCACGAGCGAGAAGATCGCAATGGGGCGGGCGCTTGATGGCAAAGTCTCCCTCGTTGTTGGGACCCATACTCACGTGCAAACTGCAGACGATACGATCTTCCCCGGCGGCACCGCTTATTTGACGGATGCTGGGATGTGTGGGCCTGAGGTCTCAGTTCTAGGTCGTGAGGTAGATTCCGTAGTGTGGCGTTTCCGTACTGGCTTACCGACTCGTTTTCCAGTGGCGAAAGGTCCCGTCAGACTCTGTGGAGTGATGGTGGATGTCGATGAGGAGACCGGTTCTGCGAAGTCGATTGAGCGCTTCTCACGACTCATAGCGGAAGAAAGTGCTGCTGAGTGAATTTCGAGGCCGTTTTTTTGCCAAAGAGAGGGTGGTTGAAACCCCCACTGGTAAAGGATTCCGGCTAAAAAAACTTTCTTTTCAGAATACTTTTGACAGAGTGGCCGACTTTGCTAGTTTGCGCCCGCTTTCGGCAACGTAGCGAGGGAAAAATAATAAAGCGCTTTTCAAGTGCTCATATAATTTTCTCAACGTTGTTCTGATCGCACTCACAGTTATTCTCTGGTTCTGCTTTTGTAGCTCAGGGGTAGAGCGCGTCCTTGGTAAGGATGAGGTCGCGGGTTCAAATCCCGCCAAAAGCTCCAGAGAAGTGTGTGAGATGACCCAAAACCAGCTAAAACCAAATCAACCAATACAATGGCTAAAGAACAGTTCGAACGGAACAAGCCTCACGTCAACGTCGGCACTATCGGCCACGTTGACCACGGTAAAACAACCCTCACCGCAGCAATCACAACTATCCTTGCAGAAGCAGGTGGTGGTGAAGCTAGAGCTTACGACGAAATCGACGCCGCTCCTGAGGAGAAAGAGCGTGGTATCACAATCTCTACGGCACACGTCGAATACGAGACTGAGAATCGTCACTATGCACACGTTGACTGCCCAGGTCACGCTGACTACGTCAAAAACATGATCACAGGAGCCGCCCAAATGGACGGAGGTATCCTCGTGGTTTCTGCTGCTGATGGCCCCATGCCTCAGACTCGTGAGCACATTCTGCTTGCTCGTCAGGTTGGAGTGCCCGCACTTGTAGTTTTCCTTAACAAGACCGATCAGGTCGACGACGAAGAACTCCTTGAGCTCGTCGAGATGGAGGTGCGCGAGCTTCTCTCCATGTATGAATTCCCAGGCGACGACATTCCCTTCGTCATGGGCTCCGCTCTTAAGGCGCTCGAAGGTGACGCTGGTCACAAAGAGTCTATCCTCAAGCTTATGGAAGCTGTGGACACCTACATTCCTGAGCCAGAACGCCCAGTCGATCTTGACTTCCTCATGCCTGTTGAGGACGTGTTCTCAATTGAAGGACGTGGAACTGTTGCTACCGGTCGTATTGAGCGTGGCATCATTAAGAAGATGGGTGAAGTTGAGATCGTGGGTATCCGCGACACTCAGAAGACCGTCATTACTGACATCGAGATGTTCCGTAAGTTGCTTGACGAAGGTCGTGCAGGCGACAACGTCGGCCTCCTTGTCCGTGGACTTAAGAAGGATGACCTCGAGCGCGGTCAGTGTATCGTGAAGCCCGGCTCCGTCATGCCTCACACAACTTTCACCGCTGAGGTGTATGTTCTTTCTAAGGACGAAGGTGGACGTCACACTCCTTTCTTCGCTAACTACCGCCCGCAGTTCTACTTCCGCACAACGGACGTAACTGGTGCTGTGACTCTTCCCGACGGTGTCGAGATGGTCATGCCTGGCGATAATGTGAGCCTTACGATCGAGCTTATTACTCCAGTTGCTATGGAGAAAGCCATGCGCTTCGCGATTCGCGAAGGTGGCCGCACTGTTGGTGCTGGTCGCGTCGGTGATATCATCAAGTAACCTTGATTTTAAGTCGGGTTGATTTTTCAAATTGAGAAAGCAACCTGCAGGCTGGTTTTACAGGGGCACTCCTCAAAAAGGAGTGCCCCTCACTCGCCTCAAAAAAACACATTACTTAAAAGTAAAAGGACAGTAGCTCAATTGGTAGAGCATCGGTTTCCAAAACCGAGGGTTGTAGGTTCAAGTCCTATCTGTCCTGCCA
>JALZWJ010000186.1 GCA_023300065.1 Akkermansiaceae bacterium | reverse complement strand
GGGAAGACCTCTTGCAGCACCCCGGCCTCCATGCGAAAAGTCCTCAATGCCACTGCCAACCTTCCGACCTCTCTTACTCATCGCCGCGACCCTCGGCCTCATCACCAGCCTATTCGCAGGTAGCATCGACTCAAGCGACGCAGGAAAATCATGGGAAAATCGCCGCACCAGGACCGTTCGCCCCGCCAAAGCCCCAGACCAACTCAGCCCTTTTGGCGGCTGGACCATACAAAAAAACAAAGCCACAGGCTTCTTCCGCCTCTCAAAAGAAGGCCGTAAATGGTGGCTCATCGATCCCGAAGGAAACCTCTTCTTCTCCATCGGGATGAACTCAGTCGAACCGAAACGAGTCGAAGCTCAAGACGACGCAAAATGGGCCAAAGAAACCCACAGCCTACTCACCGAAACAGGCTTCAACACCATCGGCCGTTGGTCTGATCCCCGCCCCTTCCAGAAAGTCGAAAAACCCATTCCATGGTGCAGCACTTTAGGCTTCTTAAAAACCTATGATGAAAATCGCTCCAAGAAAAATGGAGGCGAAGGAATCCCCTACGAGGCCCCTCCAGTCTTCGACGAAGAATGGCCCAAATTTTGCGAAGGCTACGCCCTCGAAAAAACAACCAAGATCAAAAACGACCCCTATCTTCTCGGCCACTTTTCAGACAACGAACTCCCCTTCCGCCCAGACGCCCTCAGCAAATACCTCAAGCTCCCTGAAACCGACGCCAGCCACCAAGCCGCCCTCCAGTGGATGGAAGAAAATCGCGTTAAAAAGGGCCAGATCGACAAACCAAAAGTGCAAGCCGCCTTTCTCCAAGAAGTCGCCCGGCGTTACTACGAAACCGTCGCCACCGCCCTCAAAAAGGCTGACCCTAATCACCTCTACCTCGGCAGCAGACTACACGGCCGCTGCATCAGCGAACCCGTCTTCAAAGCCGCCAACGTCTGCGACATCGTCTCCGTAAACTACTATCACCACTGGCTCCCTGACCGCGCACAAACCGCAGACTGGCTGAAGTGGTCAGAACGCCCCTTCCTCGTCGGCGAGTTCTACGCCATGAAGATCCCGAACAAGAAGACCAACGTCGCAAAAGAAGGAGCCGGTTTCCGTGTCCTCAAACATGAAGATGCAGGTGAATTCTATCACACCTACACCGCCGCCCTTCTCAAAGACCACCCGAACTGCGTCGGCTGGCATTGGTTCAAATATGCCGACGCCAGCGAAGACTACCAAAAAGGCATCGTAGGACCACGCGGCAAAGAGCACCAACCGCTCATCGACGCCATGAAAGTCCTCAACGAACAAGCCTACTCACTTCGCGGAACTCGCTAGCTCCTCCTGAATATCCTCCAGTGGATAAGACCAAATCTCCGAGAGCGTCGGGTGATACCAGTGCACTTTGAGCAGGTCATCTACCGTCGCCTTGAGAGTCACCCCCACCGCGAGGGAATGGATCAACTCCCCCGCATCCTTCCCCACGCACTCCGCGCCCAGCACCACTCCAGACTTCTTGTCTGCAAACACCTTCACATACCCACTCTTCGCCTCCATCAAAATCGACTTCCCGTGATCGTCGAAGGGATAATCAGCTGCCAGGAAATCAATCCCGCGCTTGCCCAGCTCCTTCTCACTCAGCCCCACCGTGCCAATCTGCGGATCGGTAAAGACCACGCCAAGGAGTGAATCGTAATCGACCGGCACCCCCTCACGCCCCGTCGCCTTCCGCGCCGCCAGCTCTCCCTGCAGAATTGCGATATGCACGATCTCATGCGGCCCCGCCACATCACCACTCGCCCAGATCTTAGGATTGCTCGTCTGCTGGAATTCGTCACAGGCAATATGCCCGTTCTCTCTCAACTCAACCCCCGCTTTTTCAAGACCCAGATTTTTGGAATTCGGCCGGCGGCCCAGAGCATTAAGAAGATAAGGAGCCTTCTCCGTCACAACCGTTCCTTCATGCTCGAAAGTCACCGTGAACCCACCCTCATCATGAGCCACCTCCTGCAGACTCGTCTTCGTAAAGAGCACGATCCCCTCAGCCCGGAACTGCTCCCCAATCACCTCAGAAGCCTCCTTTGAAGAATCACTGAGGACATGCTCACTCCGCTGAATCTGCACCACCTCCACCCCCACCCGCGAGAGAAACTGCGCCAACTCACAGGCCACAATCCCACCCCCTAAGACGATCACCTTCTCCGGCAAAAAATCAAGATCCAGCACCTCATCACTCGTCCAGCAAGGCACCTCCGCCAGCCCCGGCACTGGCGGAGTCGAAACGACCGATCCCGTCGCGATCATAAAGTTCTTCGCCCGCAGCTTCCGCCCATCGCCCAGCTCCACCGTGTTTTCATCGATAAAAGTGGCCCGCTCACGAAAAAGGCAAAATCGATCACTCTCCAGCTGCCCCTGACGATACTCAGAAAACTCATCAATCATCTCCAACTTCCGCGCATGCAGCGCCTTCATATCCGCCGCCGCCTCCGGAATCTTAAGGCCGAATTTCTCCCCCTGCTGCGCCAGATGCAGAACCTCCGCCGAATAAATCAACGTCTTAGAAGGCATGCACCCCCGCAAGATACAAAGCCCGCCCAGTTCCTCCGCACGATCGATAATCGCCACCTTATCACAAACCTCACGCGCCGTCCTCGCCGCCGCATAGCCGCCACTCCCGCCGCCGATCACAATGTAGTCAAATTCTTCAATCTTCACACCTCGGAACATCGGATTATTTCCTCCTAGCACAACCAAATAGATTCCAATTCTTCCTACCCATCCTATGCCTCAGAACAATCTCCTTGATCAGCTCGCCCAGCCGTCCACAGTTCTGAAAACCGAATGAAAACACACACGCTTCCTTCAAAAAAACAGGGCTTCACCCTCGTCGAGCTCCTCGTCGTCATCACCATCATCGTAACCCTCGCTGGCCTAGCCATCATCGGGGTCCGCACCGGCCTGCTAGCCGCCAAAGCCGGCTCCACTACCAAAGGGATGAAAGAGATCTACACCTCGCTGACCGCCCTCTCTTCAGAAGGAGTCAACACCGGCCTCCACGCCCCCGGCGTCCTCCCACCCTACAAAGGAAACCTCCAAGACGGACAACAAGCTGACTTCGTCTGGTGGGACCTCGTCGCAGAGAAAATGAGCCTCGCAGATCGCGATAGCGGAGAATACCGCTGGATCACCCCATACGAGGACACCATGTTCCAAAACCCCCTCTCCAAAAAAATCCTCGGAATCGGTAAAACCACCCTCGATTCACTCTCCAGCGACCCCGAGCTCAGCCACGGCGGATTCGCCTACAACGCAGAACTCGGCGGGGACGTCAGCTCAGACGCCCAAGACGAAAACGTCTACAAAGTCCGCGTCGGCGACCTAGAAGATGCCAACAACACCATCTACTTTGCCGAAGCCGACGACAACCAAGAAAGCGCGGGCTGGGTCTTCAAAAACATCAAAAACGCCCCCCAAGGAAACTACAAAGACAGCGCTCACTGCTGCATGGTTGGAGGAAACGTCCAGCTCATCAAAAACATCCATCTCAAAGAAAAATCCTCCTACGACTACTACACCCAGTTCGAGGACAAAAACTACGACAACAAGCCGGAATAAATCCCGTCTCAAATGGAGCTTCAAACTCCAAGAACTCATCATAAAGCCTGAGACTGCCGGAAACTGCAGTCTCAGGCTTTCCTTTTACCCACCCCTAATCGCCCACCTTCGCCACCTGTCGCCATTCCTTCTTTTCTCCACTTGTAATCCCACCCGAAAGCCCTACGGTGGCGACCGATACCCGTTGGGTGTCTGACTGAACCATGAGCGCCTCTTCCTGTTCCCTCTGTACCTTTGCAAAATCTTCCATTGGCCGTAAAATTATCGTAGCTCTGACTGGCCTTGCCCTTGTCCTTTTCTTGGCAGGCCACCTCTCAGGAAACCTCCTCATCTTCGCCGGTGAAGAAGCGTTTAACGATTACGCCCACTTCCTCCACACCTTCCTCCACGGCGCGGGTGTTTGGATCGCCCGGATCGGCCTCCTCTTCTGCTTCGTCACCCACATCGTCTTCACCGTTCTCCTCACCAAAGAGAACAAATCAACCCGGGCCAAATACGCCAAAGACACCACCGTGCAGGCCTCGAAATCATCCCGCCTCATGATCTGGAGTGGCCTAACCATCCTCGCCTTCGTCGTCTTTCACCTCCTTCACTTCACCGTTCGCACCGATGCTGAACTTGCTGCACTCGGGGAAATCAGCCCCTGGGAAATGGTCATCGTAGCCTTCCAAAATCCTCTCGTGGTCATCTTCTACGTCATCGCTATGACCTGCCTCTGCTCGCACCTCGGCCACGGCGTCGCCTCCATCTTCCAGACCCTCGGCCTCCGCACTAAGAAGACCGCTGGCCCCATCCAATTCCTTTCCAAGGCCTACGCCACCGTCATTTACATTGGCTTCATCTCCATCCCTCTCGCCATCCTCCTCTTCGGATTCGGCCGCTAAGGCTACCCACTTTCCTCACCTACCTCGACCATGAGCTTAGATTCAAAAGTCCCCACTGGCCCACTCGCCGACAAATGGACGTCCCACAAAATGGACTCCAAACTGATCAACCCCGCCAACAAGCGGAAATTTAAGATCATCGTCGTAGGCTCCGGCCTCGCTGGAGGTTCTGCCGCCGCCACCCTTTCCGAACTCGGCTACCAGGTCGACTGCTTCTGTTACCAAGACAGTCCCCGCCGCGCTCACTCCATCGCAGCTCAAGGAGGCATCAACGCCGCCAAGAACTACCAGAACGATGGCGACTCCGTTCACCGTCTCTTCTACGACACCATCAAAGGAGGCGACTTCCGCTCACGCGAAGCAAACGTCCACCGCCTCGCCGAGGTCTCCACCGAAATCATCGACCAATGCGTCGCCCAAGGTGTCCCCTTCGCCCGCGAATACGGCGGCCTGCTTGATAACCGCTCATTCGGTGGTGCTCAGGTCAAACGCACCTTCTACGCTCGCGGCCAAACCGGCCAACAGCTCCTCATCGGTTGCTACCAAGCCCTCGAAAAGGAAATCTCAAAAGGCGGCGTCACCATGCACCCCCGCACCGAGATGCTCGACCTCGTCGTCGTCGATGGTGAAGCAAAAGGCATCGTCGTCCGTAACCTCGTCACTGGCGAGGTCACCTCACACGCCGCCGACGCCGTCATCCTCGCCACCGGCGGATACGGAAACGTCTTCTACCTCTCTACCAACGCAATGGGCTGCAATGTCATGGCCTCCTTCCGCGCCCACAAACGCGGAGCCTACATGGCCAACCCCTGCTACACCCAGATCCACCCGACCTGCATTCCAGTCAGCGGAGACTACCAGTCGAAGCTCACCCTCATGTCAGAGTCCCTCCGCAACGACGGACGCATCTGGGTCCCTAAATCAAAAGAAGACGCCGCCGCGATCCGCGAAGGCAAAAAGACCGCCCTCGACATCCCTGAAGACGAGCGCGACTACTACCTAGAGCGTAAGTATCCCTCCTTCGGTAACCTCTGCCCCCGTGACATCGCCAGCCGCGCTGCCAAGGAATGCTGCGACGAAGGCCGCGGAGTCGCCACCTCTGGCCTAGGAGTCTTCCTCGACTTCAAAGACGCCATCGCCCGCGATGGTGAAGACGCCATCCGCGCCCGCTACGGCAACCTCTTCCAAATGTATGAGAAAATCTCCGGCGACAACCCTTACGCATCGCCGATGCAGATCTACCCTGCCGTCCACTACACCATGGGTGGCCTTTGGGTAGACTACAACCTCATGTCGAACCTCCCCGGACTCCACGTCCTCGGCGAGGCCAACTTCTCCGACCACGGCGCGAACCGCCTCGGAGCCTCGGCACTCATGCAGGGACTCGCCGACGGATACTTCGTCATCCCCTCCACCATCGCCGTCTACCTCGCCAAGCAAACCGCCGGATCAGTCACCACCGACCACCCCGAGTTCAAAAAGGTCGAAAACACCGTCAAAGACCGCCTCAAATCACTCATGGAAATCAAAGGCAACAAGTCCGTCGACTCATTCCACCGTGAGCTCGGACTCCTCGTCTGGGACAAATGCGGCATGGCACGCGATAAAGAAGGCCTCCAAGAAGCCCTCAAGCGTATCCCTGAAATCCGTAACGAATTCTGGACCAACGTCCGCATCCCCGGCTCCGCAAACGGCCTCAACGTTGAACTCGAAAAAGCCGGCCGCGTCGCTGACTTCATCGACTTCGCCGAGGTCCTCTGCCACGACGCCCTCGACCGCGAAGAATCCTGCGGAGGCCACTTCCGCTCCGAACACCAATTCACCGACGCCGACACCGAAGTCCAAGACGGCACCACCCAAGCAGGCGAAGCGAAGCGCCACGACGACCAATACCAATACGTCGCCGCCTGGGAACACACCGAACCCGGCACCCCGCCCATCCTTCACAAAGAAGAACTCGTCTACGAAGAAGTCCAACCTTCCATCCGCTCCTACAAGTAAGAAGCCATGCCTTTATTAAACCTCACACTCAAAGTCTGGCGTCAAGAGAACGCTACTTCAGAAGGTCGCATCGAAACATACGAAGCCAAGGAAATCCCGACTTCGGCTTCCTTCCTCGAGATGATCGACATCGTCAACGAGCGCCTCATCAAAGACGGCCAGCAAGAGCCCATCCACTTCGACCACGACTGCCGCGAAGGCATCTGCGGCATGTGCTCCATGACCATCAACGGTGTCCCGCACTCCAAAGAGCGCGGCATCACCACCTGTCAGCTTCACATGCGTAAGTTCTCCGATGGCGAAACCATCTGGATCGAGCCCTTCCGCGCCAACGCCTTCCCCGTCATCAAAGACCTCGTCACTGATCGCTCGTCCTTCGACCGCATCATCGGTGCCGGCGGATACATCAGCGTTCGCACCGGCTCCGCGCCAGATGCCCACGCCATCCAGATTCCCAAGCCAGACGCCGACGCCGCATTTGATGCCGCCGCCTGCATCGGTTGTGGAGCCTGTGTCGCAGCGTGTAAGAACGCCTCCGCCATGCTCTTCGTCTCCGCGAAAGCCTCCCACCTCAACCACCTCCCACAAGGACAAGCCGAGAAAGACCAACGCGTCCTCGGCATGGTCGGACAGATGGATGAAGAAGGCTTCGGTAACTGCACCAACCAATACGAGTGCGAAGCCGTCTGCCCGAAAGAGATCAGCACCGACCACATCGCCAAGCTCAACCGCGACTACCTCGCCGCCAGCGCCCGCGACTCCGTCTCATAAAACAACATTCACCAAAAACCCGGGCCCCAAAAAGGCCCGGGTTTTTTTGCGCCCCCCAATAAGGAGAGCGGCGCTTCCAGCCCGCTTCCCCTCAACCAAGTCCCCGCCCCCAACCTCCCAACAACCAACAACCAACAACCAACAACCAACAACCAATAACCAATAACCAATAACCAATAACCAAATCACCAAATCACCCCAAAACAAAATGCCTCGGCGCCTCCAGATCACGGACTACTGTCTCTGGGCTCTCCAACGATCCTACGAGAAGGGAGAGTCACGCTTTCTCAAAGCGATTTGGCCTAAGGTTCAGCTCATCATTGATATCGATGACCCCGCCTCCGAAAAGAAAGGGAGCTACCTCACCTCAGCCTCCTCGATCCCTCTAGACACAAAAAATCGGAAGATATAGGAATCATGGCTAAAGAACCAATCATCACACGGCATGGAGCCGAATTTCGTCTTCCAATGAGCAAACGTTAGCTCTCCTTCAAAAAAAATCAACCCCTTAGCTCAAACCAATTTCACTCACATGCCTGACCTCAAAGACACTCTCACCTCCGATCTTCAGGCCTTCCCCGGCCAGCCCCTCCGCGAGAGTTCCCTCAGCCTCCTCCGCACCCTTGGCTACCACAGTGACAAGAACGTCGCTCTCGATGGCTCCTCACCTCAAGCTTTCCTAGACCTCCTCACCCAGAGCAAACCCGACGCCAACTTCGATCAGAGCACGACCCTCTTCTCTCACTGGACCTCCGCCGACCTCCTCAACGCACCTGCGGCTCTACTGTAAAATCCCTCGAATCACTCTTAACCGAGCGCCATTCCCCCTTAGCCCCTTCCCACCTTCGCGGTTCACCCTCAACGCCAGCCCCAAGCATCCCGCATCTTGCATCCAATCCCCCTACCCCAAAACAAAATGCCTCGGCGCCTCCACCCCACTCTCCTCAACCAAAAACATCTCTGCCAATAAATAAGGCCGCATCGCCTCGCGCACCCGGATCTCCAACCCATTCCCCTCCAACCCATAATCCATCCTCAGCGCCCGCTTCCGCACCGCATCCAGCTCCGGGTTCACCTTTAACTTCACCACCACCCACTCATCCCACGCTCCATCCCCAGGCACCTTCTCCACCCCTCCTGGCCACTCCACCTCCTCCATCCTCCCCAGCACAAAATCTCGCCAATCCCCATTCTCCAGACAATAGGCCCGCGCATGCCAGCGCCGCCCATCCCAACCAAAAGTCCGCGGCACCATCTCCCGCCAACTCGCCCGCCCCGACTTCACCGAAACATACTTCACCCGCACCCGCCGCATCTCCTTCGCCGCCAGCACTATCACCCGCTCCACCCACCGGCTCCCATCCCGCACCGGCAGATTCACCGCCCCCAGCAGACCCGGCTTACGCCCCTCCCACACCCGTTCACGCTGCCACCGCTCCCCCACGATCTCCCCAAAAGCCAAGGTCAACCCCTCCTCCAAAATCGGTTCATGCAGCACACACTGCATCCCCTGATCCGCCTCATATCGCTTCCGATTCGTACTATAAAAACACGCCCCCTCATTCAGTTCAAAATACCTCTGTAAATCCGACGTCGCCTGCGCTGCCGAGATCCCAAAAACCTCGATCAATTCCTTCCGCCCCACATACCCCCGCCACCACAGACGCACCTCGATACTCCGCAGCCGCTCCCGCGCCGCCCA
>JALZWJ010000185.1 GCA_023300065.1 Akkermansiaceae bacterium | reverse complement strand
GGCAGCGGTGGCATCATTCGCGTGGAGCTTAGTGGAGGTTCCGAGCGATCCTCAGGCCGCCTTTTTTCTGCTCCCCTCTCGTGGGTGGGAACTGCTGGCGGGTGCGATGTTGGCCGCGATTCCTGCGAGTGGCATGGCGCGGCGGCCGCGCGAGGTGGTGTCGGCGCTTGGGCTGATTTTAGTGCTGGCTCCGATGTTTCTTTTTGGGAAGGAGACGGCTTTCCCTGGCCCAGCTGCGATTCCCCCAGTGCTGGGAGCGGCCTTGCTGATTTATGCGGGGGGAGCGACGCTGGCGGGGCAGGTGCTGAGCGCGCGGCCTTTGGTGAAGGTCGGGCTGATTTCCTACTCGCTCTATCTCTGGCACTGGCCGCTCACGGTGTTCGCGCGGGAGGTGAGTTTCGAACTGCCGCTGATGTGGAAGTTGGCGATTTTAGTGGCTTCGCTGACGCTGGGATATCTCTCATGGCGTTGGATCGAGACCCCCTTCCGCACCGGCTCCTTCTTAGGGACGAAGAAACGGAGCTTACGATTCGGAGCACTCTCAGCGGTGCTTCTTTTCTCCACCGCTTGGGGGATTTGGAACAGTGGCGGGATGCCCTCGCGCCTCCCTGAGCGCAGTCAACAAATGATCTCCGATTTAGAATGGAATGGCGGCGAATATTCCAGCGCTAAAAGTAAGGCCACCCAGATCGGCGAGCGGAGTAAAGGGCCGCTGGACTTCGTGCTGTGGGGCGATAGCCACGGAGCCTCCGCCGCAGCGGCGGTGGATGAGGTGGGAAAAAAATTAGGCCTACGTGGGCGGGGGTATTTGAACAATGGCACCCCGCCGGTGCCGGGATTGTTTTTTGCGGACATGGACCAGAAAGGGGCGAATAAAATGATCGCAATGAACGAGCGGGTCTTGGCGGAAATCATCGAGAGTAAACCGCCGGTCGTCATTTTGGTGGGCCGCTGGGTCGCGCGCTGCGAGGGGTATAACGCGATCGAGATGACAGGAGAAACGCCCGACCATCGCTTCATCACCATGGTGGTGGATTCGCCAAATCCTGACCCCACTTATGAGGAAGCCTCAGGAGCCCTAGCGAGGCGATTAAAGTCACTGCACCAAAGGCTCACCGCACACAGGATCGAGCTCCTCATCATGCAGCAAGTCCCGGAGAGCACCGTGAATCGGGTGGCCGCACGCTTCTACGCGCAGGTGCAACATCCTAAGGCCAGCACTCTGGTGCAGTTTTCTACCACGCGCGCGGAATTCGACCTCAGGCAGGGCCGGACGATGGCGATGATCGCGGGGCTGGGGATCGGGGTGATCGACCCCACAAGTCAGTTTTTCGGTGAGAACGACACCCTACAAATCTACGGTGAGCGAGCCTACTATCGCGACGATGACCACCTCACCAAACCGGGATCCCTCCACTACCTCGCCCCGGTGTTTGAGAAGGTTCTGAGCCGATGAACGGCGGGATACGGATACGGAGCTTGGAGTGGTCAGAGAGCCAGTCGATACGGCGGGCTTTGAGCTTTACGATGGCGCCTGTGGGAAGGGAGTCGGCAAAGGCGGAAAGGACATGGTGCGCTGAGGGGCGAGATTAAGCGGGGCAGGGCGAGAGGCGCTCCTTGATGAGGAGGGTGGCTTTCTGGAATTTACTCAATCGGTAGCGATGATCGAAGACGCGGAAGTGGTCGGCGCGCATTTTGTGAAGGAGGGTGTGGTAGATGCGGTGCATGATGCGGGGGGCGAGGAGGGCTTTGTAATCCTCACGCGGGAGGAGGGCGGTGGCCTTGGCGTAGAGTTCCTCGCAGCGGTCTGCTTGGTGGATCATGTAGGCGATGAAGCGGTCATCGTGGACGCGGTTGATGAGGTCTTGCTCGGTGTATCCAAAGCGGGCGAGGTCCTGGAGCGGGATGTAGATGCGCTCTCCGTTGGCGAGGTCCTCGCCGATGTCGCGGAGGATGTTGGTGAGCTGGAGGGCGTGCCCGAGGGTGTGGGCGTAGTCATGCGAGCGGGCTGGATCTGCACCGAAGAGTGGGAGGCAGACGAGGCCGACGGAGGAGGCGACCTTATAAGTGTAGTCCTGAAGGTCTGGCCAAGTCTCAAAGCGCTGTGGCTGGAGGTCCATCTGGCAGCCTACGATGACGTTGGTGAAGTATTCTGAAGGAATCTCGTATAAATCTCGTACTTTGAGGATGTCGCGTTGAAGATCTGGAAGCCCGAGGGTGGGGTCGATGGTGTCGGTGTCGAAGACTGCCTTCCATCCGGCGAGGCCGATCGTTTTTTCTGCGATGGGGAGGTCTAAGTCGTCGGCGAGGTCATCGATCACCCGGCAGAAGGCGTAGAATGTGACGAGATACTGCCGCCGCTCAGCGGGAACACAACGTAGGGCGAAGGCGAGGTTCGACTTAGCCTTTCGAGTGATCTCAGCGGCGGTGGGATCGGCAGACATTTATTTAATAAAGCCCCAGTGACCACTGTTGAAGGGCCAGAGTGAGAGGAAGGCGGGGCCGACGAGATTGTATTGCTTCACAGATCCCCAGTAACGTGAGTCGAGGCTGTGAGGTGAGTTATCTCCGAAGGCGTAGAACTCGCGGTAGTTGTTTCCTTTTTTGGGATTGTCTTCGAGCCTTACGGAATAGCTAGGATCACTGAAGGGGCTTTTTTGACCACGTCCGCGAGGAGGATTAGCGTAGCCTGTGTAGGGTGTGCCTTTTGGATCATCCTCTTGGGACATGACTCGTTTGAGGGTCGCTTCTTGAGCGATGGCGCCATTGACCCAGAGGTCAGGCTGCTTGACCTGGATTTCATCGCCAGGAACACCGACGAGGCGTTTGATGTAGTGGGTGCCGCCGTCTTGGCTGCTCAAGGAAGCGGGGCCACCGGTCGGGATGTCGCGGGTATCGAAGACGAAGGACTCGCCGCGCTTTGGCTGGCGGAAGTGGTAGGAGAGTTTATCGACCAGGACGAGGTCGCCGGAGGTGAGGTAGCCTTGGAAGATGGGGTCCCCTTCCGCAAAGTGCGGGGTGATGTCGGACCTCTTGCGTTGGAGGGCGAGGGCGATGGTCTTGATGCCGGCCGCTTCATTCAAGGGGCTGCCGATGACGACGTTGCTGCCGTCATCAAAGAAGATTTTAGTCCGTGATAAGAGCAGGAAGCTGGCGTCCTTCATGCCGGTGATGTTGAGGTCTTTCTCAGCGACGATGTTTTCATAACTCCGCCCGGAGAGGACGAAGTCGACGGCGCGTTTGCCAAGCCAGGGCTTATCCCAGCCTTCTTGGTCATGGGTGGTGGTGGCGACGATGCCATTCAACGAGGGCTGCATGGAGCCGGTGGGAATGCGGAAGGGCTGGAGGAAGTATGCGCGGATGCCGAGGGCTACGACGATGGCGACCCAAAAGACTTCGATATTCTCCTGAAGAAAATCGGGCTGGCGGTAGTGCGCGAGTGATTTTTCGCAGGTATTGCGAACCTGCTTGGAGGTTTCTTTGACGGCATCGAGGTCCTTTGCCTTGATGGCGGCCTTGAGGTCGGCGCGGCGCGACTCGATCTCATCGATGCGATCCGGGGCAAGGAGGTCTCTTTTATAGTGGAGGAACTTTTGGGCTCCCTTCAACAGGAGCAGGGCCTCTTTTTTCCAACGTGGCTTAAACACGTCTGGAAGCTGCCCATTTGATGGTCAACTTTCAAGCGGGAATCCCCGATCTGGAAATAGGCGTGCGGGATTTGGCCTTTCGCTTTCTCCCAAAAAACCTTAATCCCCGCTCATGAGAATTTTGACAGGCCTGCAACCAAGCGGAAAACTACACGTGGGAAATTACTTCGGCGCGATCAAGCCCGCGATCGATGCGCAGGGCGAAGGGGACGGGTATTACTTCATCGCAGATTACCACGCGATGACCACGACGCATGATCCGGCGGAGCTCCGCGAGAATGTGCGTAATGTCGCGATCGATTTTCTGGCCTGCGGGTTCGATCCATCAAAGGGGGTCTTTTTCAAACAAAGCGCAGTCCCTGAGGTAAACGAGCTAGCGTGGATTCTCTCCACGGTGTGCCCGATGGGCCTGCTGGAGCGCTGCCATTCTTATAAGGATAAAATCGCGAAGGGCTTCTCTGCAAATCACGCCCTCTTTGCCTACCCTGCTCTGATGGCTGCGGATATCCTCCTTTATGATGCCAATGTCGTCCCTGTCGGTGAGGACCAGAAGCAGCACCTGGAGGTGACGCGTGATTTGGTCGGGAAAATCAATGACCAGTATGGGGAAGGAACGCTCGTTCTCCCAAAGGCGCGGATCCGCGAGAGTGTCGCTAAGGTGCCCGGCCTAGATGGCGAGAAGATGAGCAAGAGCTATAACAATACTCTGCCTATCTTCGGCGAGGAGAAGCCGATGAAGAAGCTGATCATGCGGATTAAGACTGACTCCGCTGGAGTCGACGACCCTAAGCCGACGGAAAATTCTATCATCCTCGCGCTCTACGAGCTCTTCGCGAGTGAGGCCGATTATCAACAAATCATCTCTGACTACGAAAATGGCGGGTGCGGATACGGGGACTTTAAAAAACGCCTCGCGGAAGGATACTGGGACTACTTTGCCCCAATGAGAGCGCGCCGTGAGGAGCTGGTCGCCAACCCCGATGAGGTCGATGCCGTCTTGAAGGCAGGCGCTGAAAAAGCCCGTGAAGAAGCGACCAAGGTGCTGGACCGGGTGCGGAAAGCGGTGGGCTTAGCATAGCGCCCCACTCTTTTAGATACCTCATCGAGGGGAGCTAAAATCTCTCCTTAAACATTGATCTGACTCAATCCCTCCGATAATTTCCACGCCTTATGAGATATCTCATTTTTATTTTCATGGTGAGCCCGATGTCTTTACTCTTTGGAGTAGAACCTGATCAAGAGGCAGAAGTTCCCGCCAACGTCCCTCCTGCGACTGTTGTCCCTCCGGTTGGCGCGCCCTCTGCACTGCCACCACCCCTTCTCCAATCTCAGGTCAAAGGGCTGCTGGTGATCACGCTCCCTGATGGTTCCCATGCTGGCACGGCCACACAAATGAATGCCACCGCCGTGAAGTTAACGAGTCCCACTGGTTTCAAAATACGCTTTAACCAGGAGGTCGGGCCCATGATGGAAGGGGCGACGGATGAGGTCTCCAAACTCATGCAGGTAAAATATGCCGCATCACTCCCGCGCGGGTATGCCATCGAATTTGGATTTGCGGATAAGCATAGTCTCAAGGATGGGCCATCGGCCGCAGTGGCCTGCGGGTTGATGGCTCACGCCATCATTACCGGGGAACCTCTCGACCAAAAATTCGCCGCCACCGGTGACATGACCGCGACTGGGCAAGTGCGCCCCGTGGGTGGGGTGGGCGCAAAGATTAAAGGGGCCTTGCGCAAAGACTGCACCGTTTTCTCCGTGCCCAAAGCGAATGCCACTGCTGTTTCTGATCTCTACATCACAGATGGGCTAGAGGCGGTGAGTAAGATCCAAATCGTGACGGTAGAAACCTTTGACGAGGCCTTAGCGATCGGCAAGGCGGACAGATCCCCAGAGGTCAACGCCGCCCTCGCCGACTTCGAGATGGTCCAAATGGCGATTTCGAAGAATGCCGCAAATACGGGACACCCAAAAGTGCAGGAGAAATTACGCGCTATTCTTAAGGCGATTCCCGGTCATCAATCCGCACGGATCGTCGCTCTCCATGGTCAGGGGCGGCCACCTGAAACGCTTTCGCTCGTTGGCTCTCTTAATGCCGTTGAAAATGGCGCCGGGAAACTCGCAAATATACTCACGAACGGAAACATCACTTCGACACGAGGGCTCGACGATCCCCTACGAGACACCGTTTTTATTCTCGGTAGACTTCAGAAAAATATCGATCCCAGGACCAAGCCTCTCCTCAGATCCTACACAAAAATTGCCCATTTCTTCAAAACTCGCCGTGAGAAAAAATACCTCTCAAACGGTGAATCGGGAATGCTCAAAGGCCTCCTCAGCGACCTCGAAACCCAACGGACCAAGATCCGTAATAATAGAGAGATCCAAGAAGAACTGTTAGACGAGTAGAAGCGCGCGCCGCTTCTCATCACTCTGGATCTTCCGCGAGAGCTTTCTTGGCTTTATCGTAAGTCATGCGGTCTCGATCTTGCTCCATTTGTTGAGCCTTAGATGGGAGGTAAGGGACGCCACCATTTGCTTCGATGATATTGCCGAGGGCCTCTTGCTTGAGGTCTAGCTCAGCGGTTTGTTCATTGAGCTGGGCTTCTAGGTTTGTGATTTTTTCGCGGATCTTTTGCCCTTCCCTTTCCGTGCGCAACATTCGGTAAGCCTCAGCAACCGAGCTGACATACTTTTGCGAATTCTCCTGATCTGGATGAGTGGAAACGAAGCGGACTTGGCGCTGGCTTAAATCCGCTTCGATCTTAATGGCAGCCTTGAGCGACGCCACATCAGTGCCAGCCGCAGAGGCCGCTTTTTGATAAACTTCCGGACTCTCCGCGAGGGCTAATTCCCGATTCCAATCGATGCCAGAAGCGAGTGGTGAAGGGCTCAAGTGAACCGTCGCGGTGGCTTCCGAGGGAACAAGGACGGTGGCTGCTTCCTCCTGACACCCAGACAGGAAAAGAGCCAGAATGGCGGAGGAAAAAGAGCGAGAGGAAAGCGACATCGCGGGAGATTGATGGAATGAGGACTTTGAGACCAGCGGAAAGGAGCTAAGATTCTGCCGTGATTAAGGTCAGTGATTTGTGTGTGAACTTTGAGACTCCAAGCGAAGTCGTGGAGGTTCTAAAAGGGCTGAATTTTTCCGTCGCGGACGGCGCCGCCGCAACAGTGGTGGGGCCATCGGGGAGCGGTAAAACAACTTTGCTCAATGTGCTCGGCGCACTCCTCCCACCCACCAGTGGAGAAGTCACGATCGGGGGCGAGGATGTCGCGAAGCTAAATGAAAAGGAAGCAGCCCGCTTCCGGAATCAGAAGCTGGGGTTCATCTTTCAACAACACAACCTTCTCCCACAACTCACCGTAATGGAAAATGTCCTCACACCACGACTCGCAGGAGGATGGAGCGAGAGCGAAGAAGAAACCCGCAAGCGGGCCACCGAACTCCTGGAACGCGTCGGCTTAAGCCACCGCCTCAACCACCGCCCCGGTGAACTCTCAGGCGGAGAAAAGCAGCGAACCGCCGTGGCGCGGGCTTTGATCAATCAACCACAAGTCATTCTAGCGGACGAGCCCACCGGCGCGCTCGATGGCGAAACCGGAAGTAAAGTCGCGGATCTCCTACTGGAGATTCAAAAAGAAAACGGCGTCACCCTCGTAGTAGTCACCCACGACCTACAACTAGCCGAAAGGATCGGCGGAGTTTTTGATCTCGGAGACGTCACCGTTTAAGTTTGCTCCAACAATCTCCCCTCCTCCTGATGACTCAGCTTCAGCCATCGGGTGTTTTTTGGAAGGAGATCCGGATGGAGGGCCGGCCATTCTACGATGACGAGGCCGGGGCGGTCTAGGTAATCATCCCAGCCGAGGTCGATGAGTTCGTGCTCTTCCTCGACTCGGTAAAAGTCGAAGTGGAAGACATCGAGCCGGCCGCCGAGGTATTCTTGAACAAGCGAGAAAGTCGGGCTAGTCACTTCCTGCTCATAGCCAAGACCTTGCATGATGCCTTGGGTCAACGTCGTCTTTCCTGCCCCGAGGTTCCCCACGAGGGCGATGACCTCGCCCGCCTCCACTGACTCACCCACCGAACGGCCAAAGGCCAAAGTGGCCGCTGCATCTGGAAGGGAGATCGACATGAACGAGATCAGTATGAAGGCAGCGGAGAAAAGGCAAGTTTTGGAACTCAGAGGGCCAACAACCAATAAAGCAGTTTATTTTCAAAAAAACCTTGCTCGTTTCGTGTCACTATGGTGCATTCCCGCCTCGCACTGAAAGGTAGCTCGGCTCTCGGGTTGTCTCATGTCGCGATCAACTCTTAGCCGAAACCCAACCATGGCCTACGCAATTTTCAAAACCGGCGGTAAGCAGTACCGCGTGCAAGAAGGCGACACTATCAGTGTCGATAAGCTCCCTGTGGAGGCTGACGAGGAAATCAAGT
>JALZWJ010000184.1 GCA_023300065.1 Akkermansiaceae bacterium | reverse complement strand
GTTGAGGACACCATTTACCCGCAGCGCTTCATGCACTGCGCCGAGCTCACCCGTATGGGAGCAGACATCAAAGTCGATGACGGCCGCGCCGTCGTCCAAGGCGTCGAGCAACTCAGTGCCGCTCCCGTCATGGCCTCAGATCTCCGCGCCTCCGCCGCCCTCGTCCTCGCTGGACTTAAGGCAAAAGGCACCACCGAGATCAACCGCCTCTACCACATCGACCGTGGCTACGAGATGATCGACGAAAAGCTCCTCATGCTCGGAGCAAAAGTCCAACGCGTGCGCGGCAGCGTCTAGAAAAGGCGTCACGGTCTATAAAACGTCACCCGCGAAAACAAAAAAAACGCAATCCTAACTCGGATTGCGTTATTTTTTTTGGTCACTGTCAGTGTGAGCCTACCGCAGTGACCTCGCCGTGACCTCTTGCGCGCTCAGTTCCTGCTCCAAAGCCGTACTTGCAGCCTTCGCTTGGCTCACGAACAGCACAATAAAGCCAAAAATGGCTAGTAGAACGCGCTCAATGGAAGTCATGACCCCTGTTAAACGCCCACCCTCGAGAGAAATTCAAACTTTCTATCTCAAATCCAGAGACAAGTTCCACTTGGCAACTCCCCATACCCTACCATAGTCTCCCACCCGCTTGGCGGGGTGCCGTTCCACCCCTCCACCTTACCGACTTTCCGACCATGAATTTTTACGATCCTCGCCACACTCCCGACTCCTCCGGCACCCTCCACCAATGGAGTAACGAAACCGCAAACTGTGGCATGGGAGCGATCGCAGATCTCAACGGTCATAAATCCTATACCATCATCGACCACGCCCTCACTTCCGTCTGCAATATGACCCACCGTGGTGCGGTCGATGCTGACATGAAAACCGGTGACGGATCAGGCGTTCTTTGCCAAATCCCCCGCCCTATTTTCGCGAAGGCTGCCGCTACTTTTGGCTACCAAGGCACGGCCGATGACCTCGGCGTCGGAGTCTTTTTCCTCCCCGAGGGAATCGCCGCCAATGTGAAATCCTTCACGGAGTCCGTCCTCACTCGACGTAATATCCCCTTCATCGGATGGCGGGAAGTCCCCGTAAATCCGGATGAACTCGGCGACCTCGCCCGCCTCACCCAGCCAGAAATCACCCACCTCCTCATCAGCCGCCCTGCCGATGTCGAGGCAGACCACTTCGAGCGCCTCCTCTTCCTCGTTCGCCGAGAGATCGAACGCGAGTTCAAGAGCCAAGCCGCCTTCTACATCCCCACCCTTTCCAGCCGCCTCATCAGCTACAAGGGCCTCGCGATGCCCGCCACCCTGCGCGCCTTCTACAGCGACCTCCAGGACTCTGACTTCCAAACCGGCATCTCCCTTTACCACCAGCGCTTCTCCACCAACACCTTCCCCGCCTGGCCCCTCGGCCAGCCCTTCCGTATGATGTGCCACAACGGCGAAATCAACACGGTCCGAGGAAACCGAAACTGGATGGCCTCACGTGAGGAATTCTTTGAATCCGAGATCTGGGGAGACGATGTGGAGTTTCTCAAAGACCTCATGATGGATGGCGAGTCTGACTCATCCTCCCTCGACCACGCCCTCGAGCTCCTCGTCCTCTCCGGCCGCCGCCTCGAGCACGCCATGTGCATGCTCGTCCCGCCCGCCTTCCGTAATGACAAAGAAATTTCAGAAGAAGTCCGCGCCTTTTATAACTACATCCGTTCCTTCTCGGAGCCATGGGATGGACCCGCTGGCCTCTGCTTCACCGATGGCCTCAAGCTCTGCGCTGGCCTAGACCGCAATGGCCTCCGCCCCTCCCGCTTCACCCTCACTGAAGACAACATCCTCTACATCGGCTCCGAGTCTGGCGCCGTCGTCCTACCTGATTCCAAAATCATCCGCCGTGGCCGCCTCGGCCCTGGTCAGATGCTCTCGGCCAACACCACCACTGGCGAGCTCCTCTACGATAAAGAAATCAAAGAACAACTCGCTGCCCAAAAACCCTACGCCAAATGGGTCGATGAAAACCGCGTCGAGTTGAAGTCCTTCACCTCAGACGCCGCGCTTGTCCCGACAGAGGACTTCACCCCGCTTGAGCTCTCTCGCCAACAAGTCACCCACGGTGTCACTGCCGAGGACCTCGACATGGTATTCCCGCCCATGATCAAGGGCGCCCAAGAAGCAGTCTTCTCGATGGGAGACGATATCCCTCTCGCCCCGCTTTCACGCTACCCGCGCCTCCTCTTTACCTACTTTAAGCAGCTCTTCGCGCAGGTCACGAACCCACCGATCGACCCGATCCGCGAGTGGGCCGTCATGACCCTCGGAGCCGGCCTTGGACCAGAGCAAAACCTCCTCGCAGAGACTCCCGAACACGCCCGCATTCTTCATCTCAAATCCGCCATCCTCTTCGAGCAAGAATTGGAAACCATCACCAAGCGTAAAGAACACGGATTCTCCAGCATCGTCATCGACACCACCTGGCCCGTCTCAGAAGGAGTCGAGGGGCTCAAGACCGCCCTAGACCGCATCTGCGCGGAAGCGGAAGAAGCGGCGAATAACAAGATCGAGATCGTAGTCCTCTCCGACCGCACAACCTCGGCCGAGCGCGTCCCCATCCCGTCTCTTCTCGCCA
>JALZWJ010000183.1 GCA_023300065.1 Akkermansiaceae bacterium | reverse complement strand
GCGATCTTGTCATTGATGTTAGCAACAGCGCCGAGGACGCCTTTTCCGAGAAAACGGTCTTTGTCACCATCGCGGAGTTCCCAAGCTTCGTGCTCGCCGGTGCTGGCTCCGGAGGGAACGGCAGCGCGGCCGAATGCGCCACCCTCGAGAGTGACGTCTACTTCGACAGTAGGATTACCCCGGGAATCAATGATTTCCCGGCCTTTGATAGACTTAATTTTAGTGTCTGACATGGTTGTATAAATTGGGGTGTTTCGACGCTAATTTAGAGAGCCTCGATGGACACGATGGTCACATTGATGAGCTCTTCGGTCTCAGGGTCGTGCATCTTCACCTCATCATCGACGCTCTTACCGAGGAGAGCTTGGCCCATGACGGAGAGGTAGGAGACGATGTTCTTTTCAGGCACGGCATCCCATGCGCCGAGCATGGTGAGGATACGCGTGGAGCTATCCTTAAGGACGACTTTGACGCGGGTTCCGATGTTGACGTTCGAGATGTCAGCACCTTTGAAGTCGGTCGGGCGGGCGCGCTCGAGGTCTTTTTCAAGGTCGTTCTTACGGGTGTTGAGAACGGTCTGCATCTGCTTCGCGGCGTGGTATTCGAAGTTCTCACGGAGGTCACCGTGAGCACGAGCGGTGGAGATCTCCTTGACGTTGGTGGGGATGCGGTTGTTGACGAGGTCCTCGTATTCAGCCTTACGGCGGTCGAGACTCTCGAACGAGACGATGAGCGTATCTTCGCCACTGGAGGAGGACTGTCCGGTTACCATTTCCTGAGTGGCAGGAACCTTTTTGATAACGCGGGCCATGAGAGACTTACGGTCAAGATCAGGGAAGGCGGGGCTAGCGAGAAGCTTGCGGGCGAAGTTGCGGACGTCGTTGATTTCCATCCCGTCAAGGAGGTCAGCAACGAGTTCTTTATCATCAAGGAGGAGGTTACCGAGACGGCCACTGCGGCGCGGGCCATCATCGAGTGAATCTTGCTCAAGAACGGTCAAGATGACGGAGCCAACGGAGCCGTCAAAAACGGTTTCAGCGGCTTTCTTACGCTCGCGGCAAATCCAGGCGAGAGCATCAGGCCCGAGGGCGTGACGAGAGAGTGCGACTTTAATGTGAGCGTTGAGATCTTTGTTCTTCTCCTGCTCGTTGAGGAGCTTGGCAATCTCGGAGACGCCACGGGAACTGATACGCCCGAAGACGCCGAGGATTTTCTTAACCCAATCATCACCGAAGGCGGCGGGGAATGCTTCCAAAATCCGCTTAAGGCGAGCGGCGGCGACGTGGTTAAGGTCTTCGGAAAGGTTGCCATCGGCAACTTGGAGAACTTCAGCAAGCTTAGGGGCGCCATCGGCGATCGCGCTCTCCTGTTTAACTTCTTGGGCAATTTCGTTACGGAGAGCGATGAGCTCCAGTGACTGAGCGGCCGAGAGTTTCATCAGCTTCAGTGCGGCATCGTTGACGATGTCGAAGGCTTTCTTGAGAAGGCCTTCCGTCGCGGCTACCAAAGGAGCTTCACGTTGAATTGCTTCGAGAGCTTTCACGCGACCCTTCGGGGTGCGGGCTTGGTCGAGGTCCTCGACCAAGGCTTCACCAGGACCAGTTGATTCGTCACGGAGAACGAGCGGGTCGGTGCGCTTTGTGGGGACTGAGACGCGCTTGCTTTCGCGGAGCGCTTTTTTGGTCTTTTCCCACCATTTTTTGTAGCCAGCCTCTTCGATGATGCTGCCACAAAGTTCAGCATCAAGCTGATCCATGGTCATGTTGCCGCCACGAGTCTCGATGGTGCGGGCTACGAGTTCGACTGGGTTTTCTTTACCGAGCTTCTTGAGTTCGTCTAATTGACTTACTTTCTGAGCGCGGACATCGCTCGGCTCGACAAATTCTGTTTTTTCGAGGGCGAGCTTTAAGCCCATCACTTTTCCCTTTTCCGTTTCAAAATCGAGGGTGACTTTCCCGTTAAAGAGATCCCAGTCGGTGACGACTCCGCCCCCGTAACCTTTGTGGATTCGAAAGGAACCAGGGGCAATATTTGAAAGTGTCTCACCAACGGCCTCAGTAATTCGGCCGGCTTCCACTAACTTCACGACATCAGGATGCATGTCGCAAGAGTGCTAGGATGACGGTGCAATAGCAAGCCGTAAGCGAAAAACCTTTTAAGATAGGCTCTTTTAAGAGTTCGTCAATTTGATTCCTCCGAAGCCTTACTGCGCGGAACATAACGAATGCGGTGCGCCTTTCCCTTCTGAGGCCGAGAGGACTGCTGGTCCAGCGTGAGCCGCAACATGAGAAAAGAGTCATGCCATTTCGCGGGGACCTCTTGGCTTAAATCCTTAGCTTCAACGAGGGCTGAGAGCACGGTCACGGGGCCTCTCATGACCTCAAAGCGCCAAGCCTCCCTTTCACGCTTCAGGGTCAGGTCGTCATCGCCGAGGGTCAGACGAGCAATTTGTTCCCGCTTTAGCGTGACTCGCGCGTCATCCCCTCCGGAGCGACCCGTGCTGATTTCGGTGAGCTGCCCACGTGGGCCCGCGCCCAAGGCGAAGGCTACAGATGCGAGGTTTCCATCTCGATAATAATCAATGGTCACGGAGTCACCCACGGACTTTGATCGGAGTAAGACGAGGATTTGAGCTTTATGGACCAACATTTGCCCATCAAGTTTCCACCATAGGTCGTTGACCTTTCCGCCAGCTAAGGCGTAAGGGCCCTTCTCTATGATTTGCGAAACTTTGAGGCCGCTCCCCTCGGGCAGATCGGAAGCACTCCAGTCCACCGCCTTTGCGGAACCTAAGGAGACCCCAATCCAAGGGAGATCCTCAGCGCTGGCTAGGGTCGAAATCAGGAATGAGAGGATAAATAGGCGGGTAAACATGATCACTGGCGTTTAAAACTCACTTTTCACGGAGTCAATGAGGTGATGATCTGTGGTTTCGACGGTGATGACGGTGCCTGATTCACGGTGTTTTACCACCTCTTTTGTGACCTCTGTTTCTTGGAGGATCTCGCGAACCTGTCCGTTTTTGGCGACATAGACTCCCGGGGCGGAACCACTAATCATCCACGACTCTAATTCTAGTTGGTAAAAATCGCCGGCAATCGTGAGCTCTGAGTCATCGAGACCAGAGAGGCTCGGCCCTTGCTCGTCTTGGCTGAGAAACCATCCCCCACCAAGCCCTAGACTCAGTGCCACTGCTGCTGCGGCGGCGGCGGCCCGCCAAGAGAGGCCGATTGTGGACTCCGTGGCGGAGCCCGTATGATTTCCGGAAAGTTCATCGAGCAGTTGATGGCAATTCGCGCGTCCCTGCTCGCTTTGGGCGCGGGGGACGAGGTTTTCGAGCTGGGCTTCGAGTTGTTTCAGTGAATCATCCATGATGGGGTGTTTTGAGATGTTTGAGCTTTTTCTGGAGCTGCTGGAGGGCGTAACGATAGCGCGAGGCTGCCGTGTTATGAGAAATCGTGAGGAGTTCTCCAATTTCAGCGAAGGTGAGACCGCCCCAAATCTTCAGGGTGAGGACTTCGCGAAGTTTATCAGGGAGTGACTCCACTTCAGTCCGTAGAATCTCAGCTTCTTCAGTCTCTTCCATCGCGGGATCAAGCCAATGATCTTCGCCATGCTGAAATTGAATGATTTTTTGATTCCGCTTTTCTTGACGCCCTTTCCGGCGCCCGTGGTCGAGGCCGAGGTAGCGCATGACGGAAAAAGCGAGCGGGAGATCAGGCGGGCGATGTTCACGCTCCTCTTGATAAGCCCAGAGCTTGATGAGGGAATCCTGTAAAAGGTCTTCTGCCTCTTGAGCATTATTACAACGAGCACGAGCGTAGGCAAGGAGGCGCGGGGCGCTTTCATCGAGCCAAAGCTTCCACTTGTCACCAAGGGCTTGTTGGGTATTTGCCATCCTTCAGTGAGGAGAATGCCCGCGGGAGACTCATTTGTCTCAAAAAAAGTTTCAGTCAGAAAAAAACAGATGGTGCTCGAGGGGGGAGTCGAACCCCCACGTCCGC
>JALZWJ010000182.1 GCA_023300065.1 Akkermansiaceae bacterium | reverse complement strand
CGGAATACGCTGAAGACACGGAATTTGAGGGCTTAGTTGAGGTGAGGTTTTGACCGCGAAATCAGAGGGGGGGTGACAGGTTTTGACCACGGATCATGCCAGATTTCCTTTGCAAAGAGATACTCTCGTCTGCTGAACCTAAACATTCGTGAAAATTCGTGCCGATTCGTGGTCGAATTCTCCCTAGCTTGATGGCCCTGCCACTTTCCGTGGAGTTTGAAGTCCGAGGCTTGCCGGATCTTCCCCCCTCACTATCTTAGCTTTCCGATGAGACCACTCCACGCGATCCACCTTCTCCTTATCCTCCTCGTGGAGCAGGTCTCTGCCGGTCCTATCGTGGGCCCTTTTCTTGAACCAAACACCCCTTTTCTGAGCTCGGCCTTGGTCATCAAGAAAGGCAAAGAAAAGGACATCGTGCGCCGTGGCATTCTCATCCCGCTCGGTGATGACCGCTGGGCCTGCTTCGATACCGACCTGCTCCGCTGGGCCGCCGTCTGGGAGGCGCCCGATGACGCACAGCCCCTCACTTATGACTCGATGGCTGCGGTCTCTTACCCTGATAAGAAAGCCAAAGCAAAGTCCCCTCCCCGGCTGCGTGGAAACCTCATCTTCACCTCCCCCGCGCTCCTCGGTGCAGGCTCTGGCACCACCGCCTTGGCAGACACCCGCCCTACTTTACGCCACGGCGGGGAGGGCAAGGTCGGCCCTTTTCCAAAAGACCAGGGACGCTGGCTGGGACTTGATTTAAGAGGGGAAAAAACCGTGCTCCGCTACCGAATCGGAGAGACCACCGTGGAAGAATCTCTCCCGACTCACGGGGCGCAGAACTTCCGCCGGGTCTTCAAAATCCCACCTCACACCCAGCCTTTTCATATCCGAGTAGGCCGGGAATTTGGCTACCGTCATGGCCAGGGAGTCTCGCTCAAAGCGGGCCTCCTCCTCTGCCATCCCTCCCCCACCTCCCGCATTATCGTAGTGGGCACCCAGTCCGCACCGCCCGCCACTTTCCCAAAAGATCAGCCCGCCACACCGCGCTTTCTTGGCGGAACGACCGTCACGAACCCTGCCCCAACCGAGCAGGCATTCTACAAAATCC
Organism: Akkermansiaceae bacterium; assembly: GCA_023300065.1. Lineage (GTDB taxonomy): Bacteria > Verrucomicrobiota > Verrucomicrobiia > Verrucomicrobiales > Akkermansiaceae > SW10. The sequence continues at coordinate 6,254 of JALZWJ010000182.1, read as the reverse complement.
GCCCTCTCGCGATTCCCGGTGGCTCACGCGCCATCCGCCCAACCGACATCGACTTCCTCTCCGATGGAACCGGCCTCCTCACCACGCTCGATGGTGACATCTGGCGGATCGAAACACCCGGCGCCCCCACCTCCCGCTGGACCCGCGTCGCCTCCGGCCTCTTCGAGACCATCTCACTCGCCATCACGCCCGATGACCGCATCTTCACGCTTGGTCGTGATCAAATCACCGAGCTGATCGACACCAATGCCGACCACCAATTCGACACCTTTCAAAATGCCTCCAACGCCTTTCACCAAACCCTCCAAACCCGCGACTACGCGACCTCGCTCGAGATCGGACCAGACGGTTCCTTCTACCTCGCGAAGGGCGGCATTCATAAAAATGAAGCCACCAACGACAACGAACTCTCCCACCACCGAGGCGCGATTCTAAAGATCTCACCGGATGGCGATACCGTAGAAGTCTTGGCCGATGGCCTCCGCCTCCCCTACGTCGGCCTCCGTAAAGACGGCGCGGTCTTCGCCTCTGATCAACAGGGACATTTCATCCCCAGCACCCCGGTTCACCTCATCGATTCCAACCCCACCTTCGGGTTCGAAGCCACGAACCACCGGAACCTTGAAATCACGCCTCCCCTTCTCTGGTATCCCTACCAAGCGAACCGCTCCGCCGCCGGCTTCGCAAATTGGGATGAGGAAGATCCTAAAAAAAGCACCTTCCTCCAACTATCCTGGGGAGGTCGTCTCTTCGGGATCGAGACCCCTGCGACCGGTCAGCCCTTCTCGTGGCAGCTCCCGCTCCAGTTCGATTTTCCATCGCTCAATGCGACCCGCCATCCGCAGTCAGGCCGCCTCTACGTCACTGGCCTCGGCATCTCTGGTTACAAGCCCACCACCCCACAGCTGAGCGGGCTGGCCTCCATCGAGGAGATCCACTCATTCCCTAAACCCACCGCCCTCCTTGTTAAGAGTGGGGAAATCCAGATCACTTTTGACCGTGCCCTCGTGCCGAGTGAAACCATCTTCCCCGCCAGCCCCGCGCTGCGGCTTTTTAATATCCAGCGGACTAAGAACTATGGGTCTGGCCACTTCCGCTGGGATGGCGAGCCCGGCGAGCACACCTTCCAGCCTCGTTCATTTTCGATGTCGGAAGATCGCCGTACTTTAACCCTCTCTTTTCAAAACCTCTACCGGTCTGATATTTGCGACCTTAATCTTACGATCTCTAACGGGGTCATCACGGCTCCACTCCACCTCTTCACGCGGCCCGCACATCTCCCTGAGGTTGACCTCGAAAACCTAGCAGCTCGGGTGACGCCGAAACCGGAGCTAAAGCCCGGCGATATCGCTCAAGGGAAACTGCACTTCACCCAGTTCGCCTGCATCGGGTGTCACTCGCTCGATGGTGCAAAGCTCGTCGGCCCCACCCTGCAAAAGATCGCCCAGCGTGCCGACGAGGCCTCACTCAGACAATCTATCCTAGAGCCAGCCGCGGTAGTGACAAAGGGCTACGAGGCCTCCATGCCCTCCTTCGCAGGCGTCTTGACCGACCAACAACTGGCGGATCTCCTCGCCTACTTAGGCACACTCCGCTGATTGCTTAAGCCTTCAGCATGCCCATCACTTCATCGAGCGAGGTTGCGACGAGGTAATCATCAGGGCGGCATACCGACTCCATCAGAGGAATCAAAGTGTCCCAAAACCCCTTCCCGTTCTCATCCGGACGGTTGAAGATAATCACCTTCTTACCGGTCATGAGATCATTCCCCTGATGCTTGAAGAGCATCAGAGCAAAGAGCTCCTGCACCGTTCCCGCTCCACCGGGGAAGATCACGAAGGAGTCAGAATTCTCGATCATCACCTCCATGCGAGTGTAGATGTCATTGCGGAGCCAGAAGCAAGAGAGACCATCTGGGAGGCCCTCTAACTCGATGATATGAGGGACATTTGAGCCAGCGGTCCAGCCCTTCGCCCCGACCGATCCCCGCACCACGGCACCCATGATGCCGGTCTTACCCGCGCCAGAAACACAGCCGAATTTATTTTCTGCAAGGCGGCGGCCCAGCTCCTCTCCATCCGAGATGTAAGCAGGATCCTCCAAGCTGGCGGAGCAGAAGACACAGACGCTCCCGGCAAGATCAGCTGGTGCCGGGGTATCAGCCTTCGGCATCTCCGTCTTGATGGCAATCTCACGCCCAGCTTCTGGGAGGCCTTTTTCTCCCGCTAATTCGAGCTGCTCGATCACCTTCTTCGGAGTCGAGGCGCTGACCAAAAAATCGCGGTGGTCTTGCTTCACAGTTCCCAGCGTGCGGAGCTCCGTGAGGAGGTCGAAGAGAGGGTCCCAGGAGGCGTCATCGTTCAAGATGACAGTCGGCTTACCCGCGAGGTTTTTATCCAGAGTTTGGTAACCCACAAAAACCGAGACCGCCTTGAACATGTCCTCCAGCGACGCGCCGGGAGTGAAGACGAAGGCATCTGACTCACTGATCTTCTCCTCAATATTAGTGAGGGTAATTTGCTGCCCTCCATTGGAATTATGAATGTCCCACCCTGCGTTATAGAGCTGGAAGAGGAGCTTGGCCCGCGTGGAGCGAGCTTCATCATCAGAGTCGAGAATAGAGCCGGAAAGTCTTACAAATGCCATTTTAGATAGAGGTGAGGAATGCTGCGAAGAGGAAAGTTCGCCCTCGCATGATTCCTAATGATAACCGATTCTCGCGAAGTGAAAGCAGAATTTTTAAAGGCCGCGATTGCGGAGGCCCAACTCGGGCTCAAGGAGGGAGGAATCCCGATCGGGTGCGTCATCGTCCATCAGGGAAAAATCATCGGGCGTGGTCACAACCGGCGCGTCCAAAATGGTAGCACCGTCCTCCACGGCGAGATGGATGCCTTTGAGAACGCAGGCCGCCAATCAGCTCAAGTCTACCGCGAGTGCGAACTCTACACCACCCTCTCCCCCTGCCCCATGTGCAGCGGAGCGATCCTCCTCTACGGCATCCCAAAAGTGATCGTCGGTGAAAACCAGACCTTCATGGGAGAAGAAGAGCACCTCAAATCACGCGGGGTCGAGGTGGAGGTCATGCAAGATGCTAAGTGCATCGAAATGATGCGGGAGTTCATCGAAGCGAAACCAGAACTGTGGAATGAAGACATTGGAGTTTGAGAATGGAGACGAACGTCGACATTCCTAGAGTGTCATCATGAAAATCATTTCTAATGCGCCACCACGCTCGGTCTCTCAACTTCGTCCTGGGACTGCATCGCTTTTTTTACGGATCGCAGTCGTGCTAGATGCGGTGTAGAGCGCAACAAAAGTTACGCCTCGGGTCATTACCTCTAACCGCAGTTTCTCATGCCCCTCGAACAAATCGCATTCACCCCATTCTCCGGTGAAATCCCTGCTGAAATTACGGCCTTCATCGCGGAATCCCAGCACCGCTGTGACACCTTTTTCGACGCTGGCCTAGACCGCCGCTACCCCCGCTATCTTCCCAGTAATCCGGAGAATGTCTTCGCTGCCATTTCTGCCCTGAAAGATTCCAGCCTCCTCCGCGGGAATGTCTTTTGCGAGTGGGGGTCCGGCTTTGGCATTGCCACCTGTATGGCGTCTCTGATCGGGTTCGAGGCCTACGGCATCGAGCTGGAGTTTGGCCTCGTGGAGCTCTCCACCAAACTCGCTGCCGATCATCAAATCCCGGCCGAGTTCCTCTGCACCAGCTACCTCCCTGAGGGGTATGAGGAAGTCGATGGCATCGGCGGAAAAGACCTCCTCACCCCCGAGGCCACCACCTCAGGCGGTGCAAACATCGACACCACCCCTATCTACGATGGCCTGGACCCCGATGAAGTAGACCTCTTCTTCGTCTACCCATGGCCCGGTCAGGAGGAATTCATGATGGACCTCTTCGACGCCATCGCTTCCGAAGACGCCATCCTTCTCATCCATCACGCGGACCGCTCCACCACGGCCTATCGGCGAGGTGATGAAGCGTGGTGAAATTGACCGATTTCCACTCTAACGAAGCGGCTAAAAGATTGTAAAAACCCACCCATTTAGGCTGTAATTCTATCATGAAATTCATCCTGATTGGCTTGCTCCTCGCTAGTTCACTCCTGCACGCCGAGCATGGCGCGACCTCCGCTCTCCTCGATGGGTTTAAAAAACGAGCTACGGCACAGCGCGCCTTAGTGAAAGACGAGCGGCTCTCCCTCACTTGGAAGCAACGGGACGGCAATTGGTTCTGCCTTTTTAACGACTCAAAAGGCGAGGCCGAGGTCTCCTGCCAAGATGGCTCACGAACCGCGCAGAAAAACGGAGCAGGAGAGAAGTCACTCAAACCAAAAGCGCACTCAGGCGGTAAAACTTGGTTCAATGCGCAGTCACGGGATGGGAAGCACACCGTCTCCATCAAAAATAAAGACACCGTCACCCTGGGTGACTGGGAGGCTCAAGCTCCGATGGGCTGGATCTGGGAAAAGCCGATCCAGTGGTCAAAAAACTCCCTCTCTTTTCAAGTCACCCGCGTCAGAAACATCACCGAGCGGGAGGTCCACTACGTCCGTTCATCACCCCCGAAGGACCTTCAACCAGCACATTTTACCAAAAAATACCCCAAGCCCGGCGACCCCTTCCGGGACCGGGTTCCAGTCATCTTCACGGTCGAGGGAAAGCAAATCGAGCCCGATCCACAACTGATCAAAAACGCCTACTCCATCAAGAGAGTTCACTGGCGGGATGAGCAAAACCTCTGGCTCACTTTCACCGGCCGCGGCTTTAGGAACTACTCACTCATCGAGCTCAATACTGAGACCGGAAAATCACGCATCGTCGCAGAAGAACGTGATGCAAAATTCATCCATATCTTTGAGAAATGTGGATGGTGGGACCTTGGAGATGGCCAGCTCCTTTGGAGGTCTGAAGCGAGCGGATGGAGCCAGCTCTACCTCGTAGATTCAGCCACCGGAAAACGGAAACCTCTCACCACCGACCCCGGAGTGATCCGAGGAATCAAGCAAATCGCGGGCGATCAAATCACCTACATTTTCAGCGGCCACAAGGAAGGCGAAGACCCTTATCACATTCACTGGGCCACCTTAAACTGGAAGACCGGCGAGAGAACGCTCCTCACCGAAGCCGATGGCACCCATGAACTCTCCTTCTCTCCAGATGGCAAATTCTACCTCGACCGCTGGTCACGCATCGATCACCCCCCCGTGCACGAGCTTCGCAAAACCAGTGACGGGAGCTTGGTCACGGTCCTTTCTAGAAGCACCGCACCAGGAGTCAGCATGCCGGAGCGATTCGTGGCAAAGGACCGCGAGGGTCGTTACGAAATTCACGGCCTCATCTGGAAGCCGGTCGACTTTGACCCCTCTAAAAAATACCCCATCATCGAGAACATTTACGCCGGTCCCCACGGCGCCTTCGTCCCCAAGGCGTGGCGCAGCTGGCACGGACACATCAGCGAAATGGCCGCCTCCGGATTCGTCGTCGTCAAGATGGACGGACGGGGCACCAATTTCCGGGGCCAAGAATTCCAACAATACGCCCACAAAAACCTCAAAGACTCCGGCTTCCCAGATCGTAAAAAGTGGATCACTACCGCGGCAAAATCTAGACCTTGGATGGACCTCTCCCGCGTTGGGATCTACGGCGGCTCCGCAGGTGGGCAGAGCAGCCTCGCCGCCCTCCTCTGGCATGGGGACTTTTACAAAGCCGCCGTCTCTGATTGTGGCTGCCACGATAACCGCATGGATAAAGTCTGGTGGAATGAACAATGGATGGGCTGGCCAGTCGATGGAAGCTACGCTGCAAATTCCAATGCCGGCCACGTCGCACAGCTCACTGGCCACCTCATGATCACAGTCGGAGAAGTCGATACGAACGTCGACCCCAGCTCCACCATGCAGGTCGTGGATGCCCTCATCAAAGCCGATAAGGACTTCGACTTCTACAACATCCCCAATGGCAACCACGGCATCGGAGAAAGCCCCTACCTCCGCCGTAAACGCATCGAGTTCTTCCAGCGCAGCCTCGGCAGCTCCCTCTGATTTTCCTTTTCCTTGACGACCCCGCCCCTGCTGGAATATCGCTGTTCTTATGAATACATCGGCGATTCTTCGCGATACCTTCGGCTTCTCCGCCTTCCGCTCTCATCAGGAAGGCCTCGTGAAGGGACTGCTCGCTGGGAGCGATGTCTTCGGAGTCATGCCCACCGGCGGGGGTAAGAGCCTCTGCTACCAACTCCCCGC
>JALZWJ010000181.1 GCA_023300065.1 Akkermansiaceae bacterium | reverse complement strand
CTCCATAATGGGAAGCTGAGCGTTGAGGATTGATGAAATCATCGTGTCTTCGAAGTGACTCCGAGCCTTGAGGCGGATTCGTTGCGTGGCTTCAGAAGCCGCCACCACCAGATTAAGCTCCTGGGCAAAGTCAAAACCGCTCTCAAAAAGAAGCGGAACATCAGCGACAAACATCGTCGTTGAGGGGTTTTTAGAAGATTCTTCCCGTTTCTCAAGACATTCCTTCCTTACTTTCGGGTGCAGGATCCCCTCCAAGATTAGCCGCTTCTCTTCACTTTCAAAAACAAGGCCACGCAACTTCGCGCGATCCAGCCCTCCCCCCTCATCAGTAACCACCTCCCCTAACCCATCAGAAATCTCTGTCAAAATCCCCGGACATTTCAGTAACTTCTGTACGGATTTATCACTATCGAAGAATGCTAACGATGGGACCAAGCGTCGCATCATCTCACCCGCTGTCGATTTCCCCGTAGCAATCCCACCTGTCAGTGCATAAACCTTCATTCCCTTTTCATCTTAGCTTTGGTTTTCTAAATGTCTCTCTACAAAAAAGCGGGACCTGCAATCGCAGATCCCGCTTGGAAATTTTGGAAAGACTTAGAGACCTAAACCAGGGAGAACACCAATCGGGTCTACCGGTCCACCAACAGCAGGCGCAATATCGAGACCGCTTGGCTCTTGTCCATTCACTCGGCGACCAGTCGCATCGATAATCTCAGCAGTCACGAAGATGATGAGGTTACTCTTGATGTGATTCTGGGCCTTGGTCTGGAAGAGACGACCGATGAAGGGAAGATCACCAAGAATGGGGACTTTATCTTCCACACTTTGGACATCTTCACGCATGAGGCCGCCAACAGCAACGGTGTAACCGTCGTAGATATTCAAGCCAGTGTTTACGGTGCGGACCGAGAAGACAGGCATCTCAATACGGTTCTCCGTGATCACAACCTGAACCGGGTTACCGAGGGCATCCGTCGCAGGAGACGTAATAGGGCTACCGTAGTTCACGAACCCTTCAAACTCGACGATGGTCGGAGTGAAGCGAAGGTCGATGATGCTATCGTTACCATCGATCTGGGCTTCCACTTCAAGAGTGACACCCGTGTTCTTCGTATCGAAGGATGTTGGCGTCGCAGGAGTCACAGGGAAACCAGCAGCGCTCGCACCACCCACAACACCACCAGTGTTACCAGTGCTACCAACTTGGTTGGGTAGCTCAGGCGGATCATACTCGGTTGGGTAGATGAACTCGCGGATGATCTCGATCGTTGCATTCTGCCCTGGAAGAGCCACAATGCTTGGAGCCGTCATAATGTCGGCTCCCCTTTTCTGAGAAAGACCACGCAGGATCGCCTGCACTTGGCCACTCCCGAAGATACCGGTAAGGGAAAGAATGCCGGGGGCCACGTTTGTGCCTTGAGCCGTCCGCTGTGGGTTATTAAGAATCGCATCGATGCTGTTCTCACTCACGGCAGCCGCTCCACTGCGGTTACCCGCAGTGACAATACCGTTAACATTTGTTCCGATTGTGGAAGGAATTCCGGGAATATTAACACCGTCAACAGTTCCGATGAAATCCGCATTCGTGCGGCTCGTCCCATTACCCACGGTACCACCACCGAGGAAGTAATTACTACCAACTCCGAAGGGAGTTGCGATCCAGTCGAAGCCAAGCTCTTCGCTATTCTCTTGTGAGACTTCCACAAACTTAGTTGTGACTCGGATCTGGCGAGGAGTCGCGTTCCCAGCTGCTCTTACGATACCGTCGATCAACTCAAGGTTGGTCGGAGTGTTCCGCACGATGAGCGTAGATGAACTCTTCAAGAAACTTGCCGAAGCATTTGGAGGGAATGAAACTCCGTTCAATTTCAAGAGAGTCGTGATGTCTTGACGAGGCTTGATACCACCGTCACCACCATCGGCGCCAGTCGCAAAAGGATCATCGGAGCCTCCACCGCCGCCGCCGCCATCACCACTTACCGTGATAAAAGTCTCAAAGGTCGGGGGAACAGTCCAACGACGTTGCACGATATCAGCATCAGTGCCATCTCCTACAGGAAGAAGCGTAACAGCGAACTCATCGACCTTGAAGCGGAGCTTTGCTGCGTCACAGATATACTGAAGCGCGACGCGAAGCGGCACGTTCTTGAGGTCTAGACTCTTAATCAAGGTCGCGTTCGGATCTTCGCCACCGCCGAAGCCATCATCACCGAGTGCACCCGCGTCAGCGGCAGCACCAGCCTCATCAAGAACGGATGGAGTGCGAACAACGAAGTTGATGCCCTTTTTCGTTTCATCGAAGGTTGTGTTATCCAACTCAATGGAGCGCAGACGAAGAAACTCAATCGCCTCCTCAACGGTGCTGTTGTTCAGCTTCAGCTCAGGAAGGATGATCTGGTTCAACTTCGCGGTAATCGTGCGCTCACCAATATTTTCAGATGAGATCGCGCTAGTGACAACTGGACCCGATCCGACAGGAGGAACTGCAAGCTCCCATGCGCGGTCGACCTGCATCAGCATCGTTGCGCGGGTCTGATCATAAGCAGCGCGGTAGTAGGCTGATTTAATGGCAGCACACTTCTCCATCCAACGACGAGCAGCCGTGTTGTATGGGTCAATGCGGATGACATTTTTAAATTCTTCCTCAGCTTTGTCGTAAAGTCCGAGATCGTAGAAGCCTTCTCCTTTATAAAGGAGGCGGCGGACCTTATCGACGTTCTTCGTGTGGTCGTAGGTCAAAGAAGGATTCGTGCGGATTGGGTCGTCGAGGTAGTCGAGCCCCTTCTTGGCAATCGGGCTGCCGGGATCGTTCTCCTCAACTTCGCTCAGAAGCTCGCGAGCCTCTTTATACTTACCCGTGCGGCGGTAGCGCTGCGTGAGCGCAACTGAGCCATCGGCAAGGTGGTCACTGAGGACCTTACGGCGAGCGCTACTAGCGGTTCCGTGTGGGAGAATTCCAAGAGCTTGTTTGTAGTCTCTGACCGCTGACTCGTAATTGCCTTCTGCATAAGCCTTGCGTCCCGACATGAGGAGTTCGTCGGCTTTCAGCATGTCCGCTTGGCGGCGAACTGCCTCTTGGTCGGCAAGTCTATCTCCATAGCCTATCTCGACTGAGAGAGGTGCGATCACGAGTGCCGCGAGGGCAAACATGGTGCGATGGGTTAGGTGTGTGTGTCTCTTCTGCATGATCTGGTTGATTTATCGTTGATTGATGGGGGGGGAGGGAAGCCTTTTTTTCTCAAAAGGTGAAAGATTCCACGAGCATCGCCTCTCCCGGGGTAAAATGTTTAATGAGTGGTTACTGAGGAATTGGAATTTCGCGCTGAGTAGCAGCATCTTCACCGGCTTGCACCACAACGGCGCTCGGCTTACGATCTACTCCAAGCTTCACTTCAACTAAGGTATATTTGAGGTCCTCTCCCCCGTTCGGGAGCGAGAACTTACCATTCTCCTCAACCTTAAACGTATTAGAGGATTCCCCAATCGCGTTCAGACTGAAAGTCACGGTGTGGTCAAACACGGTTTCTTTTTTGTAGTCCGCCTTCGGTAAATTAAAAGGCAGCTCATACATCACCCCTTTTTTATTAGGGCGCTGATCTTCAACAAGAGCCCAGTTACGGGGGCGACGACCGGTCGAGCCATCCTCTTCGCGGGCTTCGATGTCTTTCAGCAAGAAGCGCATTTTACCGGAGTCCTTGCTAAAGAAAAGATCCCCTTTCTGAATTGCTTGAGAAGCTGGGATCCGATTCGTGAGAGGATTCCCACCAAAAGGTCTGAACTTAAAGTCAAATTGATAACCCTTTCCTAGGACACTCTTGAAGAGCAGGAGCCATCGGTCACTTTCGACAGTCACGACCTGCAACTTACTAAGGAGTGCACCGTGAGACTTTGGATCATTTGGATCTGTCTTAGCGGTAAATTCCTCAAAATTGGTGAACCCGTCTCCGTCTTGATCTCTCTGTGGAGAATCAGAAAAGGAGGGATCAACGCGATGCTTTACCCACCAGTCATTATCGACCCCTTTGTGGACTTGCTCCTTCATCTGAAGAAGGTCGATGGGCTTCGTAGGATCATCAGACCGAGTGTAGAGGTCGACACTCGTAAAGAGATCGACCGGACGGCCAGATGGGATCGCACGACGAGCGATAGGAGTCACCTCCGTGATCGAGGCGATGATTTTTTCGGCAGGGCCGAGACCCATCACCGATGTCACCTGCTTTTTCGCAGGAGAGTTGGCAGTGAATGCATCGTTCACCGCTTTGTTACCGCTAAAGCCTAGGTAGCCGAGGCCCACGAGAACGAGGGCACCGCCACCGAGGGCTGCGATATGGTAGTTTTCTTTAATCCAGGACATTTTTTCGTAGGTGTTTTATTTGAGTTCTGGGAATTCCTTCTCCGCAATAAAGAGGAGAAGATCGGCACGGAGATAGATTACGAGTTCGTCACCTCCAGAGACCTTATTCAAGATCTGCTTGGATGAGGCTTTGTCCATCATAGACGGCTCGGCTCCTTCGATGACCATTTCGTCCATATTAAAATCACCCTCTTTCTTCGTGGTCGGCTTGGAAGCTGACTTGCCGGAAGAAGGGATAGGCGAGGGATTAAACACACGACCAATGCGTGTCTCGAAGAAGTATTGATCAGAATTCGCAAGCTGAGTCAGGAACTGGCGAGCCGGACCTTCTGGAGCTTTAAAAACCAACTCGAAAGGAAGACGATGAGCAATGGCAGGAAGGTTTTCAAAGGCCGGCTTCTTCACGCCCTTTTTGCCCTTAGAGTTCTTCCCTCTCGTGTTTTTACCCTTGTTCTTGTTTTTGGCGTTATTCTTTCCTTTTCCACCACCAGATTTTTTTGCACTCATCGCATCTGGCCATTCCTCGCCCTTCTCGGCGGGGAGCTCAACACGGTTGAGGTTTTGAATCTCGGTGACACCAGCAGCAGCGAGCTCTTGGAAGACGTATTCCAAAGCACCAAGCTGATAGGTCAGCACACCAGTAGCGCCTTCTTCAGGGAGACTTCCGGAGTAGCCCTCGAAACCGAGGTGGAAAGACTTAGGAAGCGCCCCCTCACCGGGGAAAAGCTCCTTCACCTTCGCGACAGTTGCAGAAAGGTTTTCTGAGAAGATCTTTCCGGAAACGCCCTCCATCGCCTCAGGGCGGAAGGCGACCATCATTTCGCGAGCTTTATTCGCCTTCTCCAACATCGCTTCAAGGCTGGCCTTCTTCTCTTTCGCGCTATCGGGCGTGGGATAGGGATCCAGATTTTTCATCTTCTCCAAAGCAGACTCCTTGTCGGAGATCTCAGCTTGAACGGTTTCCAGGCTAGATCCGGCCTTCAGCCCGAGAAAGATAAGGAGAGCTGCGAGCAGCGAGGTGATACAGACGAGCCCCGCAAGGAATTTGTTTTCTTTAAACCAAGTCATAATGATTTTTTGTGAGTGTAGGTGGGCTAGTTAAGTTTGATTGGCTTGGCGAGAGGGATCACGAACTCGAAGGAAGCTGCGTAGTCACCAGTATCCTGGTTTGGTGCCGCCATGTTGAGTTTAATAAGCTGATTATCTGGGATGGCTTTCTCCTCCCATTCGAAGGTTAGAATCTCAGAGGATTTGAGACGCTTCAGGATATCGAGAACCTCAAGATTCTTATCGAGGTGAAACCCCTTAATAGAGATCGAATCCGCCATTTCTTTTTCAGCAGACAAGGCGGAACTCCCGTAGTTCCCAGAAGCGAAGCTGGCATCCAAAACACCCTCCGTGCTGCCATTTTTCTCGAGTGAGAAATTAGTTCTTAACTCGAGATCCGTGATCCAGACATTTTCGCTGACGAAATATTGGGAGATATCATTCCAAAGATTCACAAAAGAGACGCGCCCTTCTTCGGCAGCCGCGTAAGCTTTGATCAACTTCACACTGGAGTCTTCAGCTTTAAGGAGCCTTCTAATCTTATTAGCAGGTTGATCTAGATCAACCTCTT
>JALZWJ010000180.1 GCA_023300065.1 Akkermansiaceae bacterium | reverse complement strand
GGAGAAGTGATAGAGATCGACTCTCTTTGGTATCTTGGCTTGTAAGGGGGATTGAGTTGGTGCCGAAACAAACTGATTTGAAAGGGTGACTAAGCGAGGGATTCCATAGGTCTTGGCGACTTGAAGGTAGCGTTCGATCTGATCCTTCTCGAGCACCGACCTACCATTCTTCATTTCCCAGATGGCAGCGTCCTTAATCTTTCCGCCGCTCACCACGAGGATTAGCCCATCGATTCTGCATTCTGAAAATTCAGGGAAGGTGACTTCCGTATAAGCAAAAAGCTGTCCCCCCTGCGCCATTTTCAGATCGGTTGTGATTAGACTGCGAAACTCCTTAATGAGTTTAATCGCTGAAAGAATGACGGACGTTAGTGCAACTTCATCACCCGGCTTCGCTACCGGAATGAGTCTTGCCCGTCTCAGTGTCACAGAGCCGTTGCTGATGCATGCATCAAAGTCTTTCTTAGACGTTCCTACTAATTTGGATAATTTGATCTCCTTTGCCATATGATCTTCTTCGTTATGTATAAGAAATCACGCCGAAGAACCATGAGCAAGATTAGATGGTGGGCAAATCGCAGAGCTGCGGCTCAAAGCTCGCGGGAGCCTGATTTTTTGCGAAATTTTGCTACGTGGTAGCGCTGTTTGATTGGATCAAGATCCGTTTTGGCTGTTTTGATTCCTGTCGAAGACTTCTTTTGGAGGGCATGCAGGACGTAAATTGTTTCACCTAGTTGGACGGCTTGAACGCGGTGGGGTAGGGGGCCATAACATACCCAGCTGAACAAACGATCTCCATTGAGCAAGCGGTGGCTTTGTCTATACGGAGCTTGGGCTTTAGCCCGAGTCACTGGCAGACCGTCCGGGTTATTCGGGCTAAAGCCCAAGCTCCGTATCTTTGAGAACTAGTAGAGAGCCGTTTTGATGGCTGCTTTGACCTCGCTGTCCGTTTCGGGGAAGATGGTTCGTAGGTCCAAGAAGAGGGCATCGTCGGTGGGATAGCCTACGATGGAGGGGGTGCCGAGGCGGAGCTTTTTGGCGAGCTTGGGGGCGGTGAAGGGCGGACGCTTGCTGCGTCACTCGCTCGCCATCATTCTTCTATGGGCTCGGTTCGGAGGATGCTCTAATTTTGAATCACAATGATGCGGATAAAGAACTGACTCATTCCGCTACTGGCAGTCGCCGTCGCGATAGTGTGACTCGCTGAGGTAATGAGGGTAATGCCCACCGTTGATCCGTCTGCCGGGCCACTCACTCCATCAGTAGGATACCAATTGATGAGGTCGGAGGACCATTCATAGGCTCCGCTCAAATCACTGGGCGGGTTGTCATTTTGAGGATGCTCAAAGTTGGTGGTGATGCCATCTGAGGTGAGGCGGGTGATGGTGTTCGTGGCTTGCCCGGGATCTGTCCCGAGCCACGCTTCAATGGCGTTTGCGATTTGGTCGCCATCTGGATCATCGTTAAAGCCTTGTTCACCTCCAGGGAGCCCAAATCCGATAATCCAATCGGAAAAATCAGGCAGCTCGGGGCTGGTGGCAATATTTAGAATCAAGCTGGCGGGATCGATTCCAATCCCTTGGTTGATGCTGGTGGAGTCACCGAGTTCGAGATGGAAGCCATGATTGGGGTCTCCCGTTTGCCAATTTTGAACGATGCTTGTGACGTCGATGGAGTAGTCTACAGAATTACGATAGGTCCCTGGACTGAATCCTCCAGCGGTGTAGAAATCGGCACCGGTTTCACTTGTCACAGAGCCCCCATTGACAGGCAGTCCAGTGATCACGGGATCATAGTCTGGATTTAAGGCATCCCCTCCGGCTGGAGACCAATCGCCGGCGACTTGAGATAGGAATAAGGTGGTGCTATTAGCAGTGATGTCGTTGAGCGAATAGGCATTGAAGTCGAGAGTTGAACCTACGATTGTCTCAGAGTCTAACCCAGCTAAGTCGAACTGTAGGAAGAGTTGAACGGAACGAGCCCCCGTGGCACTTGAGCGCACGTAGGCGAGGGTGTCGAAAGGCGCTACCGTTCCCGAGGAGGTGCCAGCGACATCAAATTTATCGATATTATTGGAGCCTGAAGCGGGAAAGAGTCCTGCGGAATCGACGGTCTGGAATTCCGTGAGGGGAAAGGGATTCGACGGCGGGGCGAACAAAACCGTGATCGTGTTTGAGGGGTTGTTTCCGTCACTTTCGCTATCTTCGGCGACATTTCTGGGGAGGGCGACTGAGACCGTTCCCGCTATGTTGGGAGTGATGGTAGCGGTATAAACGGAGGGGCCACCAGCGAGGTTCGTGACAGAGGCGTTGACGACCTGGAAGTCGGCGGGAACGAGTCCGGTGACACTCTCACTGAAGCTGGTCGTTACGACAAAGGCCGAATCTACGGAGTCTGCCGGAGTGGTGAGGGTGACTTCTGGGGCGGACAAATTCTCTTGGCCCACACTTAGTAAATTGGAGGCAGCGTTCGGATTGCCATCCACATCAATGGCAGCACCTTCGGGTAAGCTGATGGTGACGGTTCCATTCGTGGCTGGAGTCACGGTGAAATCCCATGAGTTTCCACTCCCCGAAAGCGCTGAGACCGTGCCATTACTCACGATGATTTCATTCTCTTCAAGCTGGGTGACGGCTTCATTGAAGCTTGCCGTTACGGTGAAGGAGGAGCTGACAGCGGTGGCCGGAGTATTTAAGTTTACGGTGGGTTGTGAGGAGTGAATATAGGGGGCATCACTGGTGAGAGTGGCATTCCAAGCAGTGAAGTCTGTCAACATCGTATTGTAGATGTCTTGGATGGCAGCGGGCTGTGAGCCGATGGTGTTGGCATTGGCGATGGGCGAGGTCTCAGTGGGATCTGCGACGAGGTCGAAGAGTTCCCAGATCCCGTTGTCTTCAATGATCTTATATTGATCACCGACCCACGAGTTATCGTCGTTAATTTTAAAACCGATGGGTTTGGTGCGTGAAGGATTACCGCCTTCGATGAGAGGGCGTAGTGAGACCCCGTCTAGGGGTTTTTGATTCGGGACGCTCAGACAGAGGTAGTCGAGAATGGTAGGATAGTAATCACTAGTGACGGAGGGGAATTCCGTGACTCTTCCGGTTGGAATCATTGCGGGCCACTCGAGAATGCCAGGAACGCGCACGCCACCTTCATGCAAGCTTCGCTTGCGTTCGAGTAAGCGGCCTGAGCGTATGGAACGAACGGTGCTGGATTCGTTGGGCGAGTTGATGCCGTCTTCTGGGCCATTGTCACTGGTTAACCAGAACATGGTGTTGTCGCGAACTCCGAGGGTTGTTAAACGATTGCGTAAATTACCGATGGCAATGTCCAGGTCCTCGATGGAGTCTTTTAGGGCATCGCTGGAGTCAACTCCGCTGGTGCCCTCGGGATCAGTAACGGGTTTGTGAGGGGTATGAAACCAGAGGACGATGAAGAAGGGCTCATCGTCTGCGACTGCATCCTCAATGTAGGAAATCGCTTGGTCGACGATGAGTTTAGAATCATCGCCATTCAGGATATTATTAACCTCACTTACGGGAACCGGTATGCCTTCCCCAGAAATTTGGTTGAAGATCGTAGGCATTCTCCAGTAGTGCGTGCCATAGAAGTTGGAGTCAGAAAAGCTAGTAGGTAGGGGAGCTGAATTATTGGTCCGGCGATAGGGGTGGTAAGTGGGAGTCTTCGCTTCGGTGGCGAAGCAAAAGTCGTAACTATGGTGCCAAGGTGCTGAGTAAACGCTGGCATCTCCTCCACGATTGGAGTCACTACGGAGGGTCGTCATCGAGCCCAAGTGCCATTTGCCAAAGTGGCCGCAACGATAGCCTTGCGCAGCTAGGATTTCAGAGAGGGGCGTTTCATCGAACTCTAGTCGCCCTTGGTTCGCGAAAGGAATGCCAACGCGAAAAGGGTTACGGCCCGTGAGGCAGCTCG
>JALZWJ010000179.1 GCA_023300065.1 Akkermansiaceae bacterium | reverse complement strand
GGGCAAAAGTGGTGTCGATACGATTTGCCATGAACAGGAAAGAACTTGGCGATGGACGGCGGGGGAGACAAGCCTATCCTAGCAACAGTTTCCTGAATCATGCGTGCCCGAATCATCAAAGACTTCCGCTTCGAAGCGGCCCACACCCTTCCTAGCCTTCCCGAGGACCACAAATGCCGTCAGATGCATGGTCACAGTTTTAAGATCGAGATCCACGTCGAGGGCGAGGTCAACCCCGCCATCGGTTGGGTTTACGACCATAAGCAAATTTCACAAGCCATGAACCCGCTCCGTGAAATGCTGGATCATAGCTACCTGAACGACATCGAGGGCCTCGAAAGCCCCACCATCGAGATCATGGCCGCTTGGTTCTGGCGGAAGTTAGAAAATGACCTCCCGGGCCTCTGCGAGATCGTGATCTTCGAGACCCCCACAGCGAGATGCTCGTTTAAAGGGGAGTTTTAGACATCTCAAAAGAAACCGTGGGGACATCGACCTCTCAAATAAGCTGCCATGATTTTAGACAATAAATTGAAGCTCACTGACCAAGCCTCCCTCGCGCGAGCTGAAGAAGAAATCAGTAAGAGAAAGGCGAAGCAACTCTTTGATTCCGGTGAGATCCAAAAGGTGGAAGTCGGGACCTATGTCGGTCTCGCCTCCATCCATCAGTTTCTTTTTGAAGAGATCTACCATTTCGCGGGGGAGCTGAGGGAGGTCAATATCGCGAAAGGTAGCTTCCGCTTTGCCTCCGTCATGTTCTTAAAGCCGAGCTTGGATCACATTGATAAAATGCCCCAAAGCACTTTTGAGGAGGTCGTCGAAAAGTATGTCGAGATGAACGTGGCTCACCCCTTCAGAGAGGGGAATGGCCGGGCCACCAGAATCTGGCTAGACCTCATCTTCAAGCAAGAGCTTCAGCAAGTGGTGGATTGGAATGTCATCGATAAACAAGACTACCTCATGGCGATGGAGCGCAGTGTGGTCAAAGATACCGAGATCAAACACCTACTCAAACAGGCCCTGACTTCAAAAATCGACGATCGCGAAGTCTACCTTAAAGGCATCGATGTCAGCTATTACTATGAGGGATACACCCTCTTTAAGACTGACGAGCTTTGATGGACCTCCGGATATCCGGGCGGCGCGATGAAGTAGGGGGTCGGGTGATCTTCCACGCGGACCATGAGGCAGCGGGTGATTTGTTTTTCGGGTGACCACGTTTCTAAGGGGGTATTGGGGAGGAGTTCTAGGGGGACGGGCCAGAGCGGCTTCGGGATGATTTGGAAGGTTGTGCCCTCTGGGAAGTGGGCTGGGACCTGATCGCGGGTGAGCCATTTTCCGCGGCGGCAGCTGGGATTGAGGTGCTCTGGCGCGGCGGGGGTGGTGGCGGTGATGTGGTCGAAGAGACACCCGTAGACAAGGTTCTGGGTCACGATGGTTTCATCGCGGAACTCGGGTGGGAGGTGGCCTTTGAAAAGGGTGGGGAGTTGGAGTTGGTGAGTGCGGAGGCGGGCTAGTTTTTTGAAGTAGTTGTCCCGTGCATCGGGTCCGGGGAGAGTGAGGGTGTTTTCTTCTGGAGAATGGACGGCGAGGTAGAACTTGGTGGCGAGTTCTAGGTGGATGAGCTGGCCGGTGGTGAGATCCCGGAGGAGGAAGTCTAGCTCGCCAACCGTGGTGTGTTGGTCCTTCTGAATCTGGAGGTTTTTGGCGAGGAGGTCGAAGGCGGGGGTCGATTCTAGGAGCTGGGCGAGGGCCTCTTCATAGAGGTGGCCGAGTTTTTGCTCTAGGTTGAGCGGGGCGATGTTTTTTGGGAGAGTGAGACGATGGTATGAGAAAGCGGGGGCCTCGGGCAGGTCGGCGAGGAGAAGGGGGCCTGCGATGAGGCTTTGGAGGAGGGCGGGGGAGATCTCGATCACGTGGTGGAGGGTGTCAGGTCAGGATGAGTTTCGGAACGGGAAAATCGCAGGGCCGCTACATCAGGGAGTTTTCAGAATGGGAATTTGGGCTTGATGATGCTTTTTTGTTGGGGTGCACGTGGTTCTTTTCCTTCTCCTTTGTTTTACGGGATGGGCGTCCGCGCATGTGGTGGAGCAGTTCTATGGCGAGATCGTGCCGAGGGGAAATGGGTGGGAGCTGGAAGTTCTTTTCGATGTTGGCTATGCGACTGAAGAAGGGAGAGGTGATGCGGAGTCGGCCCCTCCAACTCATGATTGGTTGGTCGAAAGGACGGCGGAAGAATTCCGAGAGTTAGTGAATGGGAGCGAGGCTTATCTTAGAGCCTGCCTTGGCTTTTCTCTCGGAGGGGAGACTTTAGAGGTTGAGTATCATTTTGGGGATTTTGATCAGGATCCACCTGAGTTCTATCAGAACGTGTTGGATGGGGCTTATTTCCGAGTGACGATTTCACCGCGTGAGGAGAGCGAGGATCGGGAGGTGCGGTGCCGGGTTTCTGAGGGAGAGAGGCCCAGCTTTGTCTTTGGTCGCCGTGATGAGTGGGGGGAGTTGAGCTATCTCACGGCCCGTCCGGGCGAGGCTGTCTTGATTGCAGAGGCTGGGGAGGCGTCAGGCTGGTTCGTGTTTCAGCAGGGGTTTGCGCATGTCATCCCATTTGGCTTGGATCACGTGCTCTTCATCTGCGCCCTCTTTCTGGCGGCTCGGCAATGGCGTTTTTTGTTAGAGCAATCTCTCGTTTTCACGGTTGCTCATAGCCTGACTTTAGGAATTGCGGCAGCTGGTTTTATTTCGATCTCGCCGAATTGGGTCGAGCCATTGATCGCTGTGAGCATTTTATTTTTGGCCGTGGAGAATCTTTGCCTGTCTCAGTCAAAGCGCCGTCGTTTTTCGCTGATCTTCCTCTTTGGCCTGCTCCACGGCTTGGGGTTTGCTGCTGTGTTGCAGCGATTTTTGATCGATGGGGATCGCTTTTTGAGCCATCTGGCCCTCATGAATCTTGGCGTCGAATTCGCGCAGATTACGATCTTGGGGGGCGCGTGGATCCTCTCGCTGAAGTGGCACCGGACACGCGCTTACCGCTCGTTCACGTTAGGCGCAAATACGGTGCTGATTGTGATCGCGGGATGGTGGTTCATCGAGCGGATCTAAGGCGGGGGGGCTTTTCAATTACTAGACCGACTCGGGCCGAAGGTGATTTTGATCCCCTTCCTTTTCCACTTCTTACTGACGTCATCTTGCAGTTCTTCCCACGTGCGACCGTTGAGCAAGATGTCCAAAACTTCCTGTAGGTCTTTTTTTGATCTGATCCGTCCTTTCTCGTGAAATTTGGCGAGGAAGGTCTTGATGAGGGCTCCGTCGCCCTCGCCTTCGAGGTGGAGGAAATAAGTGGTGAGGCAGAGCCCGAAGCCGTAGTTGAAATTAGCGTTCGCGGTGAATTTCCCGTAAGGCATCGTCATGTAATCTCTTAGGGCAGGGGCTCGGAATTCTTTGCCGAGGTTGCGCCCACCCGTCCCTTCTTTACCGTAAGCGGAAAAATACTCAGTGATGGCGTCGAAATTATTAGAGATGCGGAATCGGCCATTTCGATACGGGGTATTCGAGATGTATTCAGCAAGCCCCTCTGAGAACCACCCTCGGGAACCTTGCTCAAAGTAGCTGTTCGGAGTGAGTTGGTGGACGATTTCGTGGACGAGGGTGCTGTCGTCTTTATCCCGATCTCTACGATAACCGCTGCCGAATTTTTGGACGCCAAGGCTGATGAGAGGGACCATGATCCAGCTCTGGTTTCCTCTCCTGATAAACACTCCCGCGCTCGCTGGTGGCCCTCCTGCCGCAACGTAGCTCGCTTTGGTTTCGAACAAGCGGACATCGTATTTCCCGTTCGTTTTAATGCCACCAGTCAGGGCGAGGGGCACGATCCGGCAATATTCGTGAGAGGCCTCGAACATTTTGGCAAAGGTCCTGACCACGGACCCTGTCAAACGAACGTCACAGATGAATCGGAAATTATTAGAAGTATAGATGAATTTTGAGTTCTCTTCGTCCTCTTTTTCGACCGTGATTTCGGTGTCTTTTACGAAGGCGGCGGCGGGCCATGGATCGTCCCAATTAAATGGATTGGTCTCAGTCGTCGGAGCTTTCTTAGGTATTTCCGGTGGGTGGTTCTTTTTGAGAAACTCCTGGTCTGGCTGCGAAAGCATATCGAACGGGAAGGACGCTTCCGTCCGGTCGGTCAGGAGCACCGTGACATTTTTCCCATCAAATTTGACGAGCTTACCCTCCTCTGAGTGCCCGGCAGTGGACGTCCAAGTCCTAGCGCTGAGTGTGCCGATTGAAAGGAGGGCGTAGAACGCGAAAAACGCGGGATAGAAAAGAGAGGGGGCTTTCATGGCTGGGTCGGAAAAGAACACGAGAGGATTTAACTGAGGTTTTCTTTAATATTTTTTTAATAAGTCAGCAAGCGATGATCTGAGCGCGAGATGAGGCGGGGTCGGGAATCAGCGAGTTCTGAGTGGGATTGAATGAATTGAAGGAAAAAGGGGGCCGATTTCACCCTAGTCTCGAAAGTTATTCAAACAAGAGGAGCGTTGGCCGACGCTCACGTCCCAAGACACATGATTAAAAAACTCATTCCAATCCTCATTTTTGCGAGTGCGATGCTGCTCCCCGCAGTCCCGAAGGTGGAGGGCGTCGGTGACCTTAAGAAGCTGCAGGAGAAGGTCCAGAAGGTGGTGCGTGCTGCGACAGGTGCCACCGTCTCGCTGGTTTCCCCGACCGGTGGCCGCTCGGGGAGTGGAGTCATCATCTCAGCCGATGGCCTGATTCTGACGGCAGGGCACGTCATCAAAGGCATGACGGACGTGATCGTAATTTTCCCCGATGGCCGGGAGGAAAAAGCAAAAGTGCTAGGCGCGAATTTCACCCGCGATGCGGCGATGGTTCAATTGGTGGGTGAGGGGCCTTGGTCTTTCGTGAAGGTGGCCGACTCTGATTCGATGGAAGTCGGTGAATACGTGGTCGCGATGGGGCACCCGAAGGGATATGACCCGACCCGCCGCCCGCCGGTCCGTTTTGGTCGGATCATGACCAAGAAATCCCTCGGTTTTATCACCACAGATTGCACCTTGATCGGCGGTGATAGTGGCGGACCGCTTTTTGACTTGAAGGGGCGTGTCGTAGGGATCCATTCCAATATCAACGCAGAAGAACGCGAGATTAATAACCACGCGGGCATCACAGGCTTTAAACGCTCATGGGTAAATATGCTTGCGGGAAAGTCCTGGGGAATCCTGAGGGGGGACCGCCGCAATCCAGATCGCCCGGTGATGGGGGTCAATCTACGCAAAAGGAAAGAGGGCCTAGTAGTGGCCGAGGTGTCCGAGGCTGGCCCCGCCTTCCAAGCCGGTTTTAAGGTCGGCGATATGGTCACCACGATCGCCGGCCTGAGGGCTGATAAAGTGAAGGATCTTTCGGAGATCTTTGTTGATCTCATTCCTGATACTAAAATCCAAGTGGTGATGATCCGAGATGGTAAGGAGATTACCAAGACCGTTAAGCTCGCCCGTCTCGCAGACATTTACCTCAGCCAACGCCGATAAATCACGATGAAACTTTTTCTTTTAACCTCATTTCTCATCTCGCTCGGTTTACACGCACAGAGTTCAACCAATCGCATACCCTCTGCTGATCGGGAAACGACGAGTGCGCAGGCTGATGATATTTTCAAGGCTCTCCGTAAGGTTGGTTCTGCGGCGAAGCAGGTGGTCTATCCGATCTACGTGGATCGGGAACGGATCGGGTATGGCATTTCATTGGGAGACGGTCAGTTACTTGCCAAGGCCAGTGAGGTCATGGATGAACAGGGGCTTTTTACTGCAAATCGGGCCAAAGAGGCATTGCCCGTAAAAATGATCGGCTCTTATCCTGAGCACGATTTAGCAATCCTAGCGGTGCCCGGCTTAGATGCCGTGGCCGCTGAATGGGCCGACGCTAGCTCCCTGAATGAAGGGGCCTTCTTAACCGCCGTGAAGCCAGATGGTGAAGCCCAGGCGATGGGTGTGCTGAGTGTGAAGGCGCGGAGTTTGAGGTCTGAAGATCAAGGGTATTTAGGAGTCTCCTTAGTTTCCTCGGAAGACTTGAACGGGGTGGAAGTCACGGAAGTTATGGATGGATCAGCCGCCGGAGAGGCTGGGATTCTGAAGGGAGACATCATTACCAAAATCGGAGGTAAGGAAGTACGAGGGAAATACGAACTCGCAACGCAACTGCGCAGACTCAAGAACGGTCAAAAGCCAGAGATCCTTCTTTTGCGGGATGATAAGGTCGTCAAGGTCACGCCAACTTTACAGGGACGGAGCGCCCAATCCCGGAGGTCACGCCGGCTTGATATCATGGACCGGTCGAGTGGGTCACGGAGCCGCGTCCGGGGGGAGTTTGAAAATGTCATCCAGTCCGATATGGAGCTGGAAAGCACCGATGCAGGATTACCGGTCGTGGATCTGGACGGCCGGATTGTCGGGATGGTGATTGCACGCGCAGGGCGGATCAGCACCTTGATTTTACCGGGAGATGAGATCTCAGAAATCCTCCGAGAAGAAGTCACCCCTCATGTGAAAAAAGCCCAGTCCGGTAAGAGAAGAAAGTAA
>JALZWJ010000178.1 GCA_023300065.1 Akkermansiaceae bacterium | reverse complement strand
ACGCGCGGCGCGTAGATGACGCCTTTTGAGCCGAGTCCATTGACCATCCAGCCTTTGCCCTCTTGGTGGACCACGACGGGTTGACTGCGGTTGATGATGGGGCGGATTCCCGCGACGTGGTCGGTGACTTCATAGTCGTGAGTGGTGAAGGTTTGGAGCAAGGCCTCCACTTTTGCGCGGCCCTCGTCAGTGGGGCCGGAGGTGACCTCATCCCATTCGTAGGTCGCGCCGACGCGGTAGTGATCATTGCCGATGGGGATGATCCAACCGTTCCGAGTGACGATGCGGGACTCATTCCAGCCGCAAATTTTCACGGTCAGCATCTCGCCCTTCGCGCTGCGATGAACGATGTCTTTGAAATCTTCTCGCAGTAGCCCCGCGGCACCGGTGCACCAGATTTGCGCGCCCCCTCGCGGAAGGTCAGACCACTCCCCGCCTTTTTCCAAAAAGGCCTCCTTTGCCGCTTCCAAAAACGCGGGGCAGTCGAGCCAACCTCCGCCTTTCCAGGTCACGCCCTCATCATCTACTTTATCAATCCACTCTGCGAGTTGCTCGCGTTTGCGGGTGAATTTCGCGCGGTCTTTTTGATCCCGCCAAAGCCTTAGGATGGGCGCTTGCTTGAAAAGCTCATTTCCCAATTCTTGGTAGAAAGGCAGAGCGATCCCCCAAGCCTCCGCCACTTCCCAACTCGGCTCGAAGTTCCGCCCGGCGACCGGATTCACCAAACCAGCCGCAACATGAGAGCTCCCTCGCATCCCGTCATCGATGACACGCACGGGCTGCCCCGCGCGCTGGAGTTGGAGAGCCACGCAGGCTCCCGCAATTCCGAAGCCGATGACCTCCACCATCTGTTTAGAGGTGAGTCTCGAGAGCAGAGATCACGCCACGAGCTTTTGCACGAGCGGCCTCAATATCAGCACCGCGGCCTAAGCCAACCGCCATGCGCCGCTTCCCTGCCACAGCGGGTTTCCCAAAGAGGCGGAGTTGCGTATCGGGCTCTGCGAGGGCCTGATCGAGATTTGAAAAACTGACTTTCTCCGAGTTCCCCTCGACGACATGCGCACAGGAGGCGGCAGGGCCGTGAGTTTTGATATTAGGAATCGGGAGGCCCAGAATCGCACGCGCGTGGAGCGCGAATTGGCTGAGGTCCTGCGAGATCATCGTGACCATTCCGGTGTCGTGCGGACGGGGAGAAACTTCTGAAAAAATGACGTCATCTCCTTTGACAAAAAGCTCCACGCCGAAGACGCCTCGCCCGCCGAGATTCTCGGTTACCTTCGCGGCCATCTCGCGCGCGCCTTGCAGAGCCGCCTCGCTCATCGCCTGCGGCTGCCAAGATTCGCGATAGTCACCATCGACCTGAATGTGGCCGATCGGATCGCAGAAGGATGTCCCGCCAACATGGCGAACAGTAAGAAGCGTGATCTCGTAATCAAACTCCACGAAACCCTCTACAATGACCTTACCAGCACCAGCGCGGCCACCTTCCTGGGCATACTCCCAAGCCGGCAGGACATCCGCCTCCGTCTTCAAAGTCGTTTGCCCTTTCCCGGAAGAAGACATGATGGGCTTCACGACACAAGGCAGGCCGATTTCAGCAATCGCGGCCTCGTATTCTGCCAGCGTGCCCGCGAAGCGATACGGAGAAGTCAGGCAGCCCAGCTCCTCCGCAGCCATGCGGCGGATGCCCTCACGGTTCATGGTGAGCTGCGTAGCGCGAGCCGTCGGGATAATGGTAGCCAGCCCTTCCGCTTCGATTTCAGCAAGAGTCTCAGTCGCGATCGCCTCGACCTCTGGGACCACAAAATCAGGCCTCTCTTCTTCAATGACGCGCCGTAAAGCCGCGCCATCTAACATCGAAAAAACGTGCGACCGATCCGCCACCTGCATCGCAGGGGCATTTTCATAAGCATCACACGCGATCACCTCGACCCCGTAGCGCTGCAGTTCAATGACCACTTCTTTCCCCAGCTCGCCAGAGCCGCAGAGGAGCACTTTTTTTGCCGTCGTCGTGAAGGGAGTTCCTATCGTCGCCATGCCGCAAGTGAAGCCTAGCGAAGGCGATCTGAAAAGCGGGAAGACTTTAAAGAGAAAGAGTTCTTAGATCGAGGGCCTCGGCAAGAGTGTTTTGGCGCCCATCGAAGCTGTAAAAATCCTCCGCCCCCACCTCCATCGCCAAGGCCAGGTGGACGATATCGAGCGTCCGGCACAGGTGCAGAGAAGCCTTTTGCCCAGCCAACGAGATGGCCCGCGCCCAAACCGCATCCCAAGGAACCTCCGCGACCCAATAAATCCCGTGGACTTCCCGGTGCGTCTTCAGTGCCGCGTAGGCTTGATCAGCCTGCTCGCGCGAGGTCTGACCACGCCGCACCCGGCTCTCCAGAGCGGTGTCGAACTCGACTTGGTGGAAGGGACTCCAGATCATGGGACCTTCTTGGTCTGCCGCGATCGCAAATGCCTTCTCGGAATTCGAGTCGTTCACATAAAGACTCAGAAGGTAGCTCGTATCACAATACGTCATGCTATTTCTCACTTTCTAATTCACGGAGATAGAGCACTTCGTTCACGCCATCGGGCGAGACGTCGGTCCCGATCCGTTTTTGCAAGGCACGGAAATCTGGCATGCGGACCTTCCGCACTGGGGCCTCTTGATAAGGCACGATCTTGGCGGTCTTGACCCCACGCTTCGTCAGGATGATTTCCTCGCCCGCCTCGACCTCGCTGATCAATTTTGCGAGGTGATGCTGAGCTTCACGCATAGTGGCTGTTTTCATTGTTAAACAATGTGACGCACACCATCAAATAAGTCAATCATCACTCCTCTACCTCGTAACATCCCAGAACCGCCGTGACCATGGCCTGGCCGCTCGTGACCTCATCGTGGAAGATGTGGTGCACCCCTTCTTTCTGGAGCATTTCCACCCCGTTTGCGAACTTCGCGCGAGCATGAGTGACGATGCCCGGGTTCAAGCCACGGGCCGCCCTCACCCCCTCGATCGCTAAGAGTGGTTCGGGAAAAGTAAAGGCGATCGCACGTGCACTCTCCACCCGCGCGAGCGACATGGTGTGCGGATTTGTGGCATCGGCGAAGAGGACCCGCACCCCCCGCTTATGGAGATCGCGGACCGTCTTGGCATTCATTTCGATCACCACGACAGGGACCGAAAGCCGGTCCATCGCCTCATGCAGCGCGATCCCCACCGGGCCGTATCCGCAGATCACGACATGATCGCTGAGGACCTCCACCTGCGCGCCACTCTTTAGGGCCTCGTTAGGATCCTTGTGCTGAAAAATAGGCCATTTTTCTAGGACCTTAGAGACCGGGCCCGCGCCACGCATTAAGGTCGGCACGAGGGCCATCGAGATCGCCGTGCAAGCGAGGAGGACTTGCTCGATCTCTGGAGAAATCCCTCCCAGATCCGAAGCTCGGCTCAAAAGAACGAGCGAAAACTCACCACTACTCGCCAGCGCCGCCCCCGCGATGAGCGCTTGGCGCAAACGTAGGCCCAGCCGCCTCGCAATGACCGCAATCACACACCCCTTGACCAAGAGAATCCCCAGTACCCCGAGGCCAATGATCCACCATGATTCCAAGACCGCTTGCAGATCGATCAGGAGGCCCACCGAAACAAAAAAGACCGTTAAAAAAAGATCCTTAAACGGGAGGACATCGGCCAGGACCTTATGAGAATAAATCGATTCGCTCACCACCAAGCCACCCGCGAAGGCTCCGAGCGCGAGGCTAAGGCCGAACCAATTTGCCCCCCACGCGATGATCGCGCAGAGGCCCACCACCGTGACCGTAAAAAGCTCCCGACTCCGTGAAGATGCCACCGCATGGAGGAGATGCGGCACCACATAAATACTCATGACCCAACACGAAGCTAGGAAGATCACCCCCTTACCCAGTGCGATAAAAATAGGAGCCATCCCACCTGCGTTCTCCCCCACCAACGACGGTAACAAAACCATAAAAACGATCACCGCGAGGTCTTGAAAAATAGCAACTCCCAGCGCGAGCCGCGCCCCCGGCGAATCCGGCTGCCCCATATCTTGGAAGGACTTAATACTCACCGCGGTAGAGGAGAGAGCCATCGCAAACCCCACGACTAAGAGCCCCGGCCCACCCAGACCAAAAGCCCACCCCACCGCCATCCCGATCACCGTAGTGGCAAACATCTGAACCCCACCACCCCCAAACACGATCCTCTTTAAGTGGAAAAGCTCCCTCAGCGAGAACTCGATCCCCAACGTAAACATCAGCAAGACCACTCCCAGCTCCGCCAGCAGCTCGATCGCCTCGCCGGAGGACGCCCCCAGCAGCGCCGTGGCCCCAGTATTAGCCAGCACCAACCCGCAAAGAAAATACCCCACGAGGAGAGATTGCCGCGCCTTCACCAGAAGGAGCGAAACCACGATGACACTCCCCAGCACCATCCCAAGAAGAGCAACGACGGGGGCAACATCATTCGAGGAGGCGAGGATCATGTCACGATCTTAGGAGAATCCTGAAACATGCCAAGAGCCACCCTCATAAAACCGCAAGCTTGCCCTAGCAGAATGCTCCCGTATTCTTCTGCCATCTTATGAAATTCCTGCTCGCACTCACCCTCGCACTCGGATCGATGTCCGGGGCCTTTGAAATCCCAAAAGGCTCTCACAACCTCGCCCAACTTGAAGAGGCCCAAAAGAAAGCAGCCAAAGCAAGACAACCGGTCGCCTTCGTCATCACCGAGAAAAAAGGAATCGCCACCTGAGTGGATTGCCCAGGGTCCGTCAGTGTGTCGGCCAGCAAAGCAGTCCTCTCCTTTTCAAAAAGCATCGTCGTCGATGTCTCAGAAACCGTCGGCCTCCCCGACCTTGTCAAAAATGCCTATCGCACCGGCGGGGCCTCCATCCCCATCGTCATCCTCGTCGACCCTGCCTTAGAAAAGATCTACGGCCGGTTTGATCACCCCGCCATGAAGAGCCAAAAATACGGCGATATTTTCAAAGAAGTCAAATCCAGCATCTCGAAAGCACAGAATGCCGGCACCTTCGCCACGGGCGGAAAAGCCCCCGTCATCGTCAAAGTAGAAGCCGGAAAAATGGAAGCTTGGAAGAGCTCCGCCGGCACCGAAATCAAAGCCAAATTAATCAGCGTGGAAGATGACACCATCTACATTTTCGAAACCGAAGCTGGCAAAACGCTCCGCGCCACCGCTGCGCAACTTTCCAAAGAAAGCGTCGCCAAAGCCAGATCAACGGCCGGTTTAAAATAAACCAACCTTCCAAAAAAAACGCTCACCCTCGTTAGAACTTCTGAGTCTTCTTCAAAAGATCTTCTGCGATTTCTGAAATTGCAGGGACATCGGCAAACTCCTCTTTCAGCTTCTCCGCCGCTGACTAGATCTTCGGAGTCGTATGCTCAGCCAACGACCCCTTGCCATCTTCGGCAGCGAAGACGTTTTCTGAAAAATCATCGAGCGCCACGCGGCCTGCTAAATAGCGCACAGTCCCATTGTCCCTCGCCAGCTTGGCATGCAGCTCCTCGATGAGCGGGCGCGCCGGCCCAGTCGCCTCACAGAGATTGAGGAGGTGATCTGTCCAGTATCGAGCGTCTTCTTTTTCGAGGGGTTCGGCCCGGTGAAGAAAAACAAAGGCGCATCCGCACCCGCCGTCGGCTCAGCTGCCCGATTCCCGATCTCGTTCATCTTCAGATTCGCCCTATGAGCCGATTAACACCCCTAATCGGCTCATATTTGTCTTTATTATGAGCCGAATAATCATTATATTCGGCTCATGCGCTACATCTGGCAGAGGGAG
>JALZWJ010000177.1 GCA_023300065.1 Akkermansiaceae bacterium | reverse complement strand
TCGATCCGGCAAGCGCTCCGCTGGGGACAGCTCATGACGATGGGGGCGGATGGCGATCTCATTGAGCAAGTCCTGCAGAGTGCCGTTGTGCAAAATCTCTCGAATGATGAGATCTGGTTCCGCTTGCTTGAAAAGGTGGTGGCCGCAGAGAACTTTGATCCCCGTGATTTTGGCATGATGGTGGACTATTTTCAGATGCTCTACCAAAGGTCTCAGTATTTCCGGGCGCGCGATTTGGTGGGGATTCCCTTGGGCGACCTCCGCCGCCATTGCCGTAATTATTGGCAGGGCCTGTTAGACGATGCTTTGGCGGATGGGCTGAAATTTGAGACGCACGACCTTCGGGAGATTGGCCTGAGAAGAGAGCTGCTCACCTTCACCACGGCAGTCTGGGAGCCTATGAAAGGGGTGCGTGATGATGAGATTTTCAGACAATCAAAGCCCAGAGAGAGGACCCATTGGAAGATTACCCAACTGGTGCGTCACTCCCAATTGACGGCGGAAGCGCAGGCGATGAAGCACTGTGTCGATGGCTACCGGAGGGCCTGTCAAAAGGGATATTCGGCAATCTTCTCTCTGGGGCAGGTCGACCTTGAGGGGAAAATCAGTTCAAGAGTAACGATCGAGGTCAGTCGGAAGAATCGCTGGATCGTTCAGAGACAAGCCAAGTGGAACACCCCGCCGAGTGAGGAGGAGATACAAATCATCTACGCATGGGCGATGAACAATGATCTGAAGATGTGGTAAAGGGAGTGTTGATCGCCTGCCTCCAGGCTGGGTGATGACATAAGAACTCCCCCTCATCAGGCGGATGAGGAGGAGTGCTTGGTGAGGCGGGACGGGTGACCGAGGTTGATCAGTCCCGCAAAATTTTGATCGTTAGCGGCGTGATCTCCTGGATGCGAGAGCAAGGCTACCCAGTCCTAAAAGAAGGGTGGATGATGGCTCAGGAACGGTCACATTGGTCAGGGTGAAATTATCAATGGAGCCCCTAGAATCTTCGAAAGTGTGAAGAAATACGCCATCAATCGCAGAGGCATCAACAGTTTGAGAAATACCGACTTGGACACCATCCACTTCCCACATGAGAGTCGAATTGGAAAGTGTCGGGCCGGTCGTAAGAGTGATCTCCAGATTTTGAAGCCCAGTGCCTGCTGCCGATGTCTGTGCACCGGACCCATGATTAGTGAAGGTCTGAACTTCTGGGGTAGCACGCTGCCGTATGGATCCCACCGTCCCTGACACTAGGTTAGAGAAGGTGCCAGTTCGAAAGCCAAAACCAAACCAGTCTGATGCGTCACCGCCGGCATTTACCATGACATTTACATCCATGCTTAATTTATAAACGGAGTCCGAGTTTAAGGTGATCCCTGTGATCTGAGCAATCTGGTTGCGGGTGCTATTAGAAAGGTAGCTTGTGGGATTAATTGACGTATTACTGACTCCTCCAGAAAGAGAAGTTGCGGCAATCCATGTCTGCCCTGTGTCGGCTGTCGAGCCATTTAGAAGATACGGCTCTTTGGCCTCAAAATCCTCGAATATGATCACGGTGCTGGCATGAACTCCTCCAGTGAGCGATCCGATGAGTGTAAGAGTGGCGATTGAAGTGCGGGCCATTTTGTTTAGTTTCATATGTTATGATGGTTTTAGGGAGTCCCTGTTTTATCGGAATTCCGAGTGATGGAAGTGGGTTGGCGTTTCGCGATATTTTACGAAACGCTTCTCTTCCTCATCCGTAGAAACGAGAGGGGAAATGAGGAGTGACACCTAAATGGTAATTTTTTTGTGCTTAGAAAAAGAAGGCACCTTTCCACTCCTGTTTTAATCAGAGTGATCCTACTCAACCGGGGGGATCTCGATGAGCGGGGTTCCCGCGCTTTTGCGAGCTTCGTTCGCTTCCTCATGCTCGATGACGTGGACATTATTATGAGCGAGCAGCTTTTTTGTTTCTGGGAAATCGAGATACCAGGGGGAGTTGGGCTGATCAAATGACCGATGGGCCATGAAGCGGACGTCGGTGATTCTTTGTGCCATTTCAGAGGGGATCTGGCTCTGGATGTAATCGGAGCGGCTTGATTGGCTCGAGAGGCTCATTTCTCCCGAAACGCCAAAATTGGGACAGACGATAATGATCTCAGCTTCGCCTTTGGCATTGATTAGAGCAAAGGCACCTTGTGTCTTGAGTCCACGAAAGGTTTCATTCGAGAAGGTGGCGATGGTACCGGAGATGTCTCCAGTTGTGGAAAGGGTGATATTGAAGCGGATGTAGATGTCGAGTCCCTCGACCACTCGAACGGATTTGCTCTGGAAAGACTGATCTCTGGCTTCGATGACGATGGGAGCTGGGGGTTTTTGGATTTGAAAAACACCGTATGCGAGAGCGCCAAGGGCGAGGAAGGCGAGGGTGAATTTTACAAACCGCCGCCTGACATGTGGAGCGGGGCGGAGAGCTAGGCGAAAGCTGGCGAGATCTGGATAGCGGTCATTAGGCTCCCGTGAAAGGGCCCTTCGGAGGACGGAATCGAGCCAAAAGGGGGTGTCACTTGATTGGTGTTTGAGCTTTGGGAATGAGCCTACCGGGAGCTCGCCGGTCAGCAGCTCCCAAAGAGTCACGGCGAGCGAAAATTGGTCGGCTCGGGGATCAATGGTGCGCCCGATTCTGAGTTGCTCGGGTGCAGCATAACCAAAGGAGAGGAGGGCATCTGTGGTGCGAGTGACGCGCTCCTCGCTG
>JALZWJ010000176.1 GCA_023300065.1 Akkermansiaceae bacterium | reverse complement strand
GGGGGGGGGGGACGCAAGAAGGGCTCAGTTCCTTCGAACTGAACCCTTGAAACTTGAAACTCCGCCGAAGGCGGTTTTAGAGGCCGAACTCTTTGAGTTTTGCTTCGATGGATTCAGCCCAGATTTGGTAGCCTTTTTGTTTGGGGTGGAGGGCGTCTGGCATGATTTCTTTGGTGAGGATGCCTTCGGCGGTTAGGAATTTATCGGAGAGGTCGAGGTAGTGGATGCGCTGGCCGTTGTGGAGCTTTGAGATGCGGTTGTTAATCTCGACGTTGATTTTGCGGAGGGGATCTTCTGGGGTGACGCCGCGTGGGAAGACGCCGAGGAGGAGGATCTTGGCCTCAGGACAGCGAGCGCGGAGGGTGGAGACGATGCGTTCTACTCCTTCGGCGGTTTCGGTGGGGTCCTGTTTGTTGTGGCCGGTGTTGTTCGTTCCGATCATGACGACGGCGACTTTGGCCTTCTTTTGGTTGGCGAGGTTGTCGTTGTTGAGGCGCCAGAGGACGTGCTCGGTGCGGTCTCCGCTGATGCCTAGGTTGAGGGCGTTTCGGTTGGCGTAGAACTTATCCCAAGTCGCTTTGCCGGCAGCTTCCCATCCTTGTGTGATGGAGTCGCCGACGAAGATGAGGTCGTGGGCCGTTTTCTTTGCCTTCTTTTTCATGGAGGTGTGGCGATTTAGCCACCCTTTCTGAGGGCGGGGCTGGGGGATGACGGCGGAGTGGACTTTGTATTGATCCCGCGCGTTCTGGAGTTCTGCTTTCATGTCGGTGAGGACGGTGGCATAGGCGGGGTCTTGGTGGACGGACTTCATTTCCTGTGGGTCCTTTTTCATGTCGAAGAGTTGGTATTCTTCAGTCTTAGGAACCCAGAAGATTTTGTGGTCAGCAGTGCGGACGCCATCGTGTGCGGCGACGGAGTGGGTGCGTTCACCGGAGTAGCGGTAGTAGACGGAGTTCCGCCAATCGGTGGGTGCTTTCCCTTCAGATTTGAGGAGTGGGACGAGGGATTTTCCCTGCATGTCGGCAGGGATTTTGGCGCCTGCGACGTCGAGGAAGGTGGGGCCGTAGTCGATGTTTTGGATGAGGGCCTGGGAGACTGAGCCGGCCTTGATTTTTCCAGGCCAGCGGATGACGAAGGGCATCATGAGGGATTCTTCAAACATCCAGCGTTTGTCGTACCAACCGTGTTCGCCGAGGTAGAAGCCTTGGTCGGAGGAGTAGATGACGATGGTGTTTTCGGCGAGGCCGGTCTGGTCGAGGTGGTCGAGGATCTTAATAATGCCTTCGTCCATCGATTTGATGACGCGGAGGTAGTCCTTGATGTAGCGCTGATACTTCCATTTGGTGATGGCTTTTTGGTCGAGTTTGCCAGCGTTCATGTCGGCGATGAATTTCTCATTCTCGTCAGCGTAGCCAGCGAGTTGGATCTTTCGGTCTGCTTCGGAGAGTCGGCGGGAATCGCCATTCTCGAGGCCGCTGAGGAAGTGGTCAGGGAAGAGGTTTTCGCCCTCGAACTTCATGTCGTGTCCCCAATACATGTGGCCCTCGATGCCCATGGCGTGCTCTTTGAGAACGGAGGAACGATTTGAGTAATCATCGAAGAGGGTGGCGGGCTCGGGGAGATCCATGCCATCGAAGAGGTCGAGGTGGCGGAAGGCGGGTGACCAGTTCCGGTGAGGGGCTTTGTATTGGACCATCGCCATGAAGGGCTTTTTGGAGTCGGCGGCTTGCTTGAGCCAGGTGAGGCCTTTCTCGGTGACGAGGTCATTGCAGTGGCCCTCGAAGCGCTTCTTCGTGTTGTCCATCTGGATGAAGTCGGGGTTGTAGTAGGAGCCCTGTCCGGGGAGGACTTCCCAGTGGTCGAAGCCGACGGGATTGGAGTGGAGGTGCCACTTGCCGATCATGGCGGTGGTGTAGCCGGCTTGGCGGAGGAGATCAGGGAAGGTTTGTTGGAGGCCATCGAAGTAGGATGAGTTATTATCGATGAAGCCGTTCATGTGGGAGTGCTTCCCGGTGAGGATGGAGGCACGGGAGGGGCCGCAGATCGCATTGGTGCAGTAGGAGCGGTCAAAGCGCATGCCTTCTCTGGCGATGCGGTCGATGCCAGGAGTGGGGGAGATTTCATCAAAGAGTCCGCCGGGGTAGCACGAGATGGCGTTTGGGGCGTGGTCATCTGAGAAGATGAAGAGGATGTTTGGTTGCTCTTCGGCAGAAAGAGCGAGGTTAGAGAAAAGGAGCCCTAACGAGAGGGGGATTTGGCATTTCATGGTGGGACGTTACTTTAAGAGGAAAGAGGTGAGGATCTTAAATTTAAGAATTTGAATTTCAGGGAGTGGCCCTAGCGTGGGCGGACCGGATTATGTTTAACCAAGCACTCAGAGAGACGATGCGCGCTTCCTATGCGGTGATCTTGGAGGCGTTAAAGACCTCGGACGGGCTTCCGGTGTCTGACTTAGCGCGGGACTTAGAGATGAGCTATATGGGCGTGAAGCAGCATTGCCTGAACCTGACTAAGCTAGGATATCTGGAAGAATGGCGGGTTCCGAGGGAGAAAAAGGAGGTAGGGCGGCCTGAAAAGCTGTATCGGCTCACTGCGAAATGTGATCCGCTTTTTCCGGAAGCGGGAGTGGGCTTAACTCTGGATGTGCTGGAGGGCGTGAAGCAACTTTACGGCGATGCAGCGCCTGAAAAGCTGCTCTTTCACCATTTTCAAACACTCCGAGATGAGTGGCAGGTGAAGGTGCGGCCGGGGAAATCTATGGTGGAGAAGGCGACGCGTTTATCTGATCTGCGGTCGAAGGCGGGGTGGTTTAACCGCTGTCATTATGATCCCTCGACGGGGTTTCGGATTGAGGAATTTCACAGTCCGTTCGCGAAGATTTACGCGGTTTATCCGAATGCGATGCGGATGGAGTTGCAGATGATCGAGCAAGTTTTAGGGACGCGAGTGATCCGGAGTGAGGTCTCGACCGGGAAGGGGCGGAAGCGGGTGGTTTATGAAATCGCCACGCTGGGGGTGCGAGCAGATGGGGAGCAACAAGAGAGACCGCCAGTGCCGCTCCCTGAGAAGGTGGAACCAGAGCAAGGGCGGCTTTTTTAATCTAAGATTTTTCCAGTGCCATCGAGCTCTGTAATTAATTGGTTGATGAGGGGGCCTGTTGAGAA